>DYKW01000179.1 GCA_020722405.1 Anaerolinea thermophila | reverse complement strand
CCGGTGCGATAATTCCGCATCGCGCAGCATCCCTGTGGGACGCCGGGATTTGTGCGGGGGGAGGGCGGGTAACTGCCCTCCCTACCGCGACGGCGGCTTGGATGACCCACCTCCCATCTTTTTCTATCACCCGGATTGTGGCTACAAGAAAAATGAGGATCTTGATTGTAGAAGATGAACTTGATTTTGCGAATGCCCTGGCGCGTGGATTGCGTCAGAAAGGCTATGCTGTGGACATCGCTATAAACGGGGAAGAAGGGTGGGAATTAGGCGAGATAAATGAGTACGATCTGGTGATTTTGGACCTCAATTTGCCAAAACTGGATGGCCTAGAAGTATGTCGACGCTTACGAGCCAGCAAACCGGGTTTGCTTATCCTGATGCTGACCGCTCGCAGTCGGCTCGAAGATAAGATCGTTGGTCTTGATCTTGGTGCCGATGATTATTTGGTCAAGCCATTTCACTTCGAGGAGTTGACAGCACGCATAAGAGCCCTGCTGCGGCGTGATCTCAGAGTGCGGGAACCGATACTGAGCATAAGAGATTTGAGACTCGACCCTGCCAGTCGCATCGCCTGGCAGGGGAAACGGCGACTGGAACTCACTAACAAGGAGTTTGCTATTCTAGAATACCTGATGCGTCATCCAGGAGAGGTAGTTAGCCAAGAGGATTTAATCGCACATGTATGGAATGAAGACGTGAATCTTTTCAGTGCAAGCGTACGCGTTCACATTCATTCCCTTCGACGCAAGTTGGGCGAAAGTGTTGATTGCCCCCGGTATATTGAAACGATCACAGGCATCGGCTATCGGCTGGTAGCGCCGGAAGAAGATCGGCTATGAAGCGCATCTTATCCGTCAGGAAGCATCCTCTCGTTTTGCCTCTTACATTGCGTGGGCAATTGACGCTCTGGACGGCCGGGCTGTTTCTGGTCCTGGGCTTGGGCTTGGTGGTGTTTATCAACAGTATGACGGCTATCCAAATACCACAAGTGCTGCATGTTGAGCTTGTGCCCACAGTACAGCCCTCGTCTGACCATTCACTCCTACCCACTCCATTCCTTGAAAACCTGCCGCCCCTTGTAGAAGTGTCGGATTCACCAGCAAAATCAATGCAAGAAACTATTATTCGAGAAGTACGCTCTATATCCCTGTTCGGGATAGGGGCATTTGCGGTTGTAGGCGCAGTGGGCGCTTACTGGATTGCCAGGCAAGCCCTGCGTCCCGTGCGAGATCTTAGTCATCTGGCCCAGACAATTCAGGCTCAAACACTTCATCAACGCTTGCCTGCCGAGGGACCGCCAGACGAGCTCAAGGAATTAGCGGATGCGTTCAACAGGATGTTGGAACGTTTGGAAAGGGCTTTCGAGCAACAGAATCGTTTTGTTGCCGATGCTGCACACGAACTGCGTACGCCACTGGCTAACCTGCGTACCAACCTGGAAGTTGTCCAACAAGATCCTCAAGCCTCTTTCTCAGATTATAAAGAAATGTCCGCTGTACTGGAGCGAACGCTAAGCAGACTGGAAAAATTGGTAGAAGACCTTTTGTTGCTGGCAAAGGGTGAAAGGGAGATTGAAACCGAACCTGTTGAGATCGAGGTGCTGTTGAACGAGATCATCCAGGAGATAGAGCCATTGGCTCGGACTCATCAGATCGGAGTAAGTTTCCATACAACCGAGCCAGTGATAGTGATGGCGGATCCTCCATTGCTCAGCCGAGCCATTGGCAATCTGCTTGAAAATGGGATTCGATATAATCACCCCGGCGGTTCTGTTACCGTCGGTGTACGTTACGTCACAACCGGGGTAGAGATAGATGTGAAAGATACAGGCATTGGCATCCCGTTGGAGGCACAACCCCACATTTTTGAACGTTTTTACCGTGTCGACCGCTCGCGCACGCGAAATCGGGGTGGCTCCGGTCTGGGATTGTCCATTGCAGCACATATCATTCAACTTCATGGCGGTAATATTCGATTTCAAAGCGCTCCCGGAATGGGAACTAACTTTACCATTTGGCTGCCAGGCATTGCAAATGAGATAACCGATGATCCCTAATCTTAACAGCGACTTAACAGCGCATATGCTAAATTGGAACTGGTTGAGTGGCCGACCAATTCCAATTTAGGAGGCGCAAGATGTTAAGAAAAACTGTATACGCTGCGATCGTTTTGCTTCTGGCAGGCGGAAGCGCAGCAGGGATCAGTTGGTTCAGGGGAGCATCGGCTCAGGCTGCCGAGAATGGGGCTTGTCCACCAGGATATACCTCCTATGCTGTGCTTGAGCCCGTTCAAGATGCTACCCAGTCCTCAAAGATAATCGACCAGGGATGTAAGCCGATTGAAACGGCTCAGGAAGTCTTCCTGAACCCCATTCAGCCCGGGGATGAAGGTTGGGAGATCGAGCCATACAAACCAACCGAGCAAAGTGAAATTGTCCAAGGACCAAGTGTCGAAACCGTCTATCGTTGTGTAATTTTCCTGGAACCCATTCAACCTGGCGAAGAATCATCCAAAGCCTCTGAGCCTGTTTGTTCGGCAGGGGAAATTGATACGGTTGACGGTCACGCGCTCGATTCAAGCTACCTGATTGCCAAGTTCTATAACAACACAAACTATAGTGCTCTCCTGGTGGAGTATTATGGTGCTTCGGCTTGTTCTTCCACGATCAGCTATGGGGTTACATCTCTCCCCAGCAACCTTGACAACCGGTTCGCTTCTGGACAGTCATACTCCAACTGCAACCGCATCTACGTTTACGACTTTCCCAATTACGTGCAGCCCACCTACACTTGTGGGCCCAATTGCCCGAGCTTCTATGCGCTGAACGACAATGTAAGCTCGTGGCGAACTGCCCAGTAGAAAAGAAATTCGCACAACCCTTTTTTAGGCTACTCAACCGAAAGTCCTGCAAGCATTGGGAGTTTGCAGGACTTGTGTTATTGTGTTATTGTTGGCGAAGTGGCCGCCCAACCTGCGCTTGCACCTGACGCCGCTCCGCTGCGCTTCGCGGCGCAGGTGAAGCGCAGGCCG
>DYKW01000009.1 GCA_020722405.1 Anaerolinea thermophila | reverse complement strand
TTCAGGAATCCATCCCACTGCCGCCCCTGATTAAACGTTTGAAGGATAAAGGGCTAGTTTAATGGCACTGTCGCTTTACATGGACCACCACGTCCCAAAAGCGATAACCGTCAGTTTGCGTTTGCGCAGCGTGGATGTCGTTACAGCTTACGAAGATGGCGCAGATCAACTCGACGACCATTCATTACTCCTGCGAGCGCACGAATTGAAACGTGTGCTTTTTACACAGGATGATGACTTGTTGGAAGTCGCGGCGAAATGTCAACGAGATGGGACCCTGTTTTCGGGAGTGATTTACGGACACCAGCTCCGGGTAACGATTGGCGCGTGCATCCAGGATCTGGAAATCATTGCCAAAGGCGGGGAACCGGAGGATTTGGAAAATCAGGTGGTCTTCTTGCCTTTATAGTATTATTCTTGGAAATCTGTCGCAACCGCGAAGATTTTGCACGATGCTCATTGTACCGCCAGGCTCCGCCTGGTGAGGCCGACCATAGGTCGGCGGTACATTTGCTTTCGGTTGCGCCGGAGGTGAACAAAATCTCGCCGGAGTTGGCCCCAAGTAGTCCAGCGACTTGCTCACGGGCGGTTTCGACTGCACGGGCTGCTTTACGTCCTAAAAGGTGCAAGCCGTTGGCAGGATTGCCGTAGATTTCGTTAAAGTACGGCAGCATGGCTTGTAGTACACGTGAGTCGCAGGGGGTCGTGGCGTTGTAGTCGAGGTAGATGGCGGTCATGGTGGCGCAAATCTCCGATTTACGCGGGCAGGTCAGAGACTTGCCCCACGCTTAATTTATACTACACGGATTTCTTCACCGTATTGCCGATATTCGGCATCGAGCCGGTATAACTGTTCCCACACCAGTTGACGCAGTTCGATAGCAGGTCGCAGGCAGTAGACTTCAAAGTCTTCGGAAGAAACTTGCCCATGCGGGAATTGTAGCTTCATCAACCCGCTGGCTATCAAGCGCACGGCGTCTTCATTGCGTTTGTTGCGTTTTTCACCTGCCAAGGTAATGGTGTTTTGGGCATACTGGTTGGCGGTCATATCCTCACGCAGGGCCAGCAGGGCATCGCCGAAGAAATCCGATTTCAGTCCCATGCCCTGGGCAAACGAGTCGCCGCTCAGCTTGCGCACCTTCCAGCCGGGGATGATTCCGCGCAGACGGTCGAGGAAAGCGGTTTCACGTAAAAAGTCGGGAAGTTCTTTGACGAGCAGGGAATTGATTGGGCGCTGTTCGTTATCGAGCAGGATATTTGCCAACATGACCAGGCTGGCAGGGCTGGATGTCTCGTACAAGCCGCCGCGCGTCAGCCTGCCGTTGGCAAGAAAACCTTTCAGCCCGCCGACAATCTCTTGCGGTTTCTCAAATTTAAGCGTCTGAACCTCATCGAGTACAACAACGGCAAAGCGTGCCAGCAAGCCCCATTGTCCACTGGCATTGTTAACAAACAACACTGCTGGGGATACATTTCCTCCACTCAGCAACCGTACGCGCGGGTTGATGTTCTCGTAAAGATAGCTTTTGCCCGTGCCTTTGGGAGCAAGTTCAAGCAGGTGCAGGTTTTTCTCCACCAACGGAAGCAGGCGGCAGAGCAGGTAGGTTTTTTCGCGCTCGTTGAATTTCCAGGGGTTGTAGCCCATCGAGTTCAAGAGCAGAGCGCGCCATTCTTCCAAACTAAAAGCCGCCCGTTTTTCTTTGTATATTTCCAGGTTCACCGAAGCCTGCATGGGCTTGAAAGATGTCAACGCAATGCCCTCTTCTGTGTCGGTCAATTCCACCACGCCCCACATACCCTGTTTGAGTAAATCGGGATAGGCTTCAACAATGCCATCGTTGATTTGGACCTCATTCAACCCCAGGAGTTTGAGTTGCGCCACACGTTCTTTGGTGCGTTTTGTTAGAATGATTTCTACTTCTACTGGGGTCAGGACTTTGACAACCTCGCCGTTGAGAAGGCGGTTTTTAATGACTTTGGCCTCATCTGGTAAAGGCAGGAAACGGTCAGCCCAGGTCTGGATTTTGTTCAGTTCTTCAGGCGTAACAATGCCTTCGCCCGGGGCGAGGCTGTCCAGTACCCATTCAGCGACATAGGCTGGCACGCTGCGTCGGTTGAGTTGACTACTAGGCAGGCGGCGCTTGTCGATGGCAAGGCGGCCAAATACGGTCTTGACTTTTTCATCGAGGGCTTCAGGCGTGAGGGGGGAGGTCATAAATCCAAATCCTTGAGCAGGTCGTCTGACCGGTCGTAGAGGACGTTGATTTGCAAGGCGGCATGGACGGTTTGGGTAAAAGTTGCGCCGTTTGCCTGCGAGAACAAAAGCGAAGCGGTCACTTTGCCTTGCGCTGATTGGGGCGGCCAAGAGGTGAGCGATGCCTTGAATTGGCGTTCGCTCAGGGGCGGGATGTTCCAGTTACCGTTCAGTGTAACTCCATGCGAAAAACTGATTTGGCGGCATTCCAACGCCAGCGGACTTTGGTTGAGAATCGAGACCAGCACTTCGCCGCTCATATCGGCTTCGCCGGCGCCGGTCAAGGTGATTTCCAAATCAGGAGGCTGCGCATCGCGCCGGAAGATGAACCAGGGGACAATGACTTCTTCAGGGAATAGCCCGCCATGTGGAAAGGCTTCTGTCCCATTGATGTGTGCGAAACTGTCCTCTCCCCAGGCCAGGCGTAGATTGTGCGTCATGCCAAAGCGTTCACCATAGAGTTCGACCCAACCAGCTTTTTCATCTACATCGAAGCCGTTTTCAGGAAAATTGCGTTGGGTGTTTCCCCAGCCAGCGCGCCCATGCGCTTGCATTCCCTCGCCAACCGGCAATTGGCGCGGGGAATGCGGATTCAGCAGCCGCCCGTGGTCGCTGGTGAGCAGGATGTTCAGGCGGAGGGTATTCGGTATTGCGCTGACGATTTTTTCGATTTCATCAACGGTGGACTGGAGTTCGGCGCGCACTTGCCGCTCACGCTTGTCTTCCTGCTCGAAGTGATAGGCTTTATCGGGCTGTTCCACTCGCCAAAACCAGACCTGCCCGGCAGTGACATCTCTCAGGTGTTTGTGTGGAGAGCGATTATCGGGCAGGATTTTGCCTAAAGTTGGAGTCTGCGGAGCATGACGTGGGGGAACGCCTCGCAGCAGGGATTCTTTGGCAAATTCAGTGACGGTTGGCAGGGCGGTGAAGCAGTAGTTTTTCTGCAACAAAGTCAAGCGTGGTGCGCGGGCGGAAAGTTCTTGGGCCAGCCATTCTGCATCCCAGGCAGGCAGGCCATCGAGGATGATGCACAAGATCAGCGCATCTGATGTGGAGCTAAGGCGGGCAGATTTTTGGAAAGATAGATGTTCGCCATCTAACAACCAGCGAGGATAGCGTTCCAGCAGCCAGCGAGCAAATGTTTGAGCGTGCTTGACAGCAATCTGTCGAGCAGTTTCATCGCCGAATCGCGCCTGCCAGCGGCGGTAGGGCAGGTATTGATGCTTGAACCAGTCCAAAACATCGGTTTCGTTTTCTGGAAGTGCGGAAGGTATAGGCGGCGGCAAATGTTCTTCCAGCGCGGTCAGGCTCAATGGGTCGAGGTATGGTTGGAGTTGTCGAAGCACGGCCCGGGTCAGTTGGTGGGCATTTTCAGGCTGGATGTAGTATTCTGCGGCCTGGCGCGCCAATTCCTGGCGCAAAGCCAATGTAAGCGGGAAGGAGAACATCTCGGCAAAAAACTTGCCATTTGTGGCGATGATGCGCTTCATCCAGGCCTCTTTGATAGCATTTAGCCATTGTGGAGGCAGTTCGATGGGGAATTCTCCCCAATCATGCAAAGCGTCTTTTTCTGCGCCCAGCCAACGCCAGAGTAAATTTTTGGCCTGAGGCATATTGACGGCGTGGTAGAGTTCTGCAACGGGTGACTCCCCAGCCTGCCTTCTCATATCGAGGGCATATTTTGTTAAAATGGCCGCTTCGGCTTCGCTAGGTTTGTGCGCCAACAACCAGAGCAACCAACGGGCGGCATGTTGGGGCGAGGGGCTGCCCTGCCATAGGGCGTAATCAGCAGGGAAACAGGCATTTAGCACAAAAACGGGGGAAATTTCTTGAGCAGATAGATGCTTCCTACCGATTTTTCCTGCCAGTTCGCGCACCTGTTCGAACGAAAGGGATGGGAATCTTTGCCGTAAGATCATCTGTGGTGATTCGAGCACCTGTACCGGTTGACCACGAAGGGTGTAAAATGCTTCCGCCCAGGCGCATAATTTTTCGCCTCGGATGAGTACGGGTGTATCATCGGTTGCCCTTTGCAAAAACTCCACTTCGTTTTCAATAGTAACGACATTGGGTAGAGGGGGCAAATTACCCTGGCGGTCGAGAAATATTTCGTGCTTCATAATTATTCCATCAATTGCTGCAATCGCTCTAAACAGCGACGGCGAGTTGCAATATCGGTGATACGAATAAAGCGCTCCTCAATTTGTGCCACAAGATCGTCTTCTATCTTCCTATGCAAAGTCTGTTTAAGTTGGCTGATACGACTCAGGTCTTCTCCTGACAGAAAAGCAGGCGGGGTTTCGAGCATTTTAAGCAGGTTTGTAGGCATTTCACTATTCTTATAGCGTCTTGCAAGTTCTTCCAGCCAAGCATGTGCTTCGGAGATTTTACGCTGCCGCAGTTGGCTGATTTCCTTTCGCTTCGATTTCAACAGATCTTGCTGCACTGGGCTTAGCCATGAACTGAACAGCCTCTCCATATCTTCGAGTTGAGATTCGATAGATTCCAAATCATCAGGAGTGTGGGACGGAAGATGGTCAAGATTTTGGAGACTTTCAAAAAAGGCATCCAATTGTTCAATTTTTTGCTGGGATTCGAGCAAAACCGTCTCGTGAGATGTTCCTTGTAAGGCGGTCAAGTTACGCAAGAGCAAATCTCGCTGATGACGTAATTCAGGCAATGCCTTTGCTTTGGCAATTGCCGCGGGCAATAATTGCGCAACCTGTTCGTATTGTCCGATTTTCGTTTCCACTTGACTGATTTTTTCTGCCCGTAGCGCCTCAGTCTGCGGGGTAAGATTTTTGAATTTGGTCAGACGGGCTCGATATTCATAGAGAACAGCCAAACTTGCCGATGGGGCCATGTTTGTGATCGCCTCGACGATGCTCTTTTCGCTCTCTCGTTGTTTCAATTCCTCTCGGTGACGGGTAAGGGCTTTCAGTGCTTCATCCACTTTTTGGGCAAAAGCAGGATAATCGTCCAGACTTTTGCGGGCGCGTTTGAGTCGTTCTTCCTGAGATTTGTAGTCAGCCAAATCATCTAATTTTGAATGCTTGGAACAGAAATCCCTCAGTGCTGACTGCAAAGCCTTTTCCCAACGGTTTTGCAATTCTGGAATAGATGGCTGCTCTGGCTGCACAAAAGATGTGAATGGGATTTCTTTTAATCTCTCATGCAAGCGTAGCAGGTCGTCGAAATCACTCTTTTCAAGTTCTGTTACCCATTTGGCAACTTGCTGGTCATAATCGTTGGCTTTTATCAGCGCTTCTTCAAGACGGGGGTGCAATTGTTCGATTTCCTCGCGCTTGCTATCGGACAGTCGTGGGCGGTTTAGCGTCTGTTCTAACAGGATCAGTGCTTGTCTTGCTTTGGCGACTGAGAAAAGTTTTCCTTGACGAATTGGTTCCAAGATTGTATCCGCCTGACGATACATTTCATCTGGTTTTGCTCGGCTGAGGGCTAGAGGCGAGAGAATAAAGATTCGGGTGAAGAACTCTTGCAGGCTCTTGGATTCGTTAAATAAGCCTTTGAATTGATTTAACGAAACTATTTGCCCATTCAAGGAAAAACGTGAGATTTCATGACGATGATACCCGATCCACGCGGCCAGTAAAAGCACCAAGGTGTTGTAGTCATGTCCATAGGGCGGATTAAGCAACTGGATCAAAACATCTTGGACGCGGACTTCGTTGCATCCGGGTGGGAAAGCCTGATTTAAAATATCCCAGGCTTGTTGTAAAGCAATGATCGTGGGAGGCTGAATAGCGTAATTCTGGGGTGCAAGCAGTCCCCAACGCTGAGTTAGGTAATAGGTAATCAGTTGGAATTGTATGTCTTTGTTTTTGAGGGTGGGGAGGCTGCCAGCAATCTCATCGATGAACAAGCCACGCACAACATTTTGAACGGCATTGCGTAACTGATTGGGGCCTTTTCCGCTTACCGTATACTGTGTATAAAAATCCACTCGGTATGCATAGGCTTGGCGATAGCAATCTGTCAAGATTGATTTTAGAGAGAGATTCTTAAGCGCCTGAACTGAGGGAAGATAAACAGATGGAATAGCATATTCCAAAAGACTGTGGGGTAACTCGGCATAATTATGTATATCACCAACCAGGTCGCTGACTGCGTTGAGAAAACTAGCCTGCGTCAGGCCTTGCTCTTGGGTGTACATCATTGAGCCTATTTTCTCGCGGTTGGTGCGGTCTAAATTCTCAAGCGCCTTCACGCGGCGTGCAACCGTAACAAGACCAGGAACAGGCCGCTTCGGACACACAATCACAATAGGCAAGGGGGAGGTTGTGTTTGTCAAGGCTTTATCTAGTGTGGCCTGTGCAATTTGCCTCAAGGAATTTTTCTCTTGTTCGGTCTGCGCAATCAGCCAAACAACCAGCCCCCGCTTCCCTTCTTCGATGTTGCTAACTCCAATGCGATAGGGCTGTATAAGTTTCCGAAGTTCTTGTGCGTTGAACATTTCTGCGGTCATGGCGACCTGATAAGGAGCCCAATCGGAAGTATTTCCAAATTGTAGAGTTAGTTCCATAGGCGCGCGGGCAAACGCCGAGACAATGTGCGCCATGAGGGCCTGATCAACCGGCGTTTTTTCAAGGGCGTTTTGCAAGATTTCTTCCACTTCCTGTGGGCGCGTGCTGGCAGGCCAGAGTGAAGAAACTTTGTTGACGGGGTCTGAATGAATGATTTTTACGGCAGCCATTTCTTTGAGCACCCGCTTGATTGTGTCGCGTTCTAATCCACTGAGATGGTGTAAGAGTTCGATTTGTGCACCTGCCTGCGCTTTCAGGTTGACTGCTGTTTGAATGAACAGGGCGCGTAAAACCTTTTGTTGTTCCACACCAAGAGCTTGAGGCGCAGTTTGAAGCGCATTTTGGTAGGCTGCATACCATTTTTTGGACAATTGTTCGCCAAAGAAATCGGCCAAAGCGATGGGGTAAACAAAGTTTGGCTGTCCGTCTAGCAATTCGGCTTCCTGTTTCCGTATGCGGGACCAAGACTCGCGCACAAACTGTAGCGCGGTACGAGGATTTTCGCTTGCTCCGGCCTCGAATTGATGAATTGATAAAAAGGCTGTTGTCAACGGATGAAGCGGAAAACAGCCCTTGATTACTTTAGTGCCAAAAGAGTCTACATCCCAGTGCAATTCGTCGAAATAATGCTTGCTGAAATATTCCAGCACGATTTCGCGCGCCTGGGCCAGTGCGCTCCTAACCGACTGTTGAGACTGAAATTCATCCCAGGCGGCTTCATCCTGCTTCAAATAAGCATCCAGCACGCTTTCCATCAGCGAGAATAGACGGCCGCGTTTGTCTTTGGGCAAACGCTCCAATTCTTTTTTTACATCCTCGCGGCGCTGACCTTGGGCATATGTCTCTGCTACTGTATCTACATCTTGCTGAGAGAAAGCCAAAAACACACTTTTACCTGGGCGGTAGCTGATGCCGTTGAGCAGTTCCTGTAACTTACCAATGGACCGGCTCTCGACGTATTTGTGCAAGAACAGGCTAAACTCATCGAACAAAATAAGCAGTCCCCCAAAGCCTTTGGGCTTGCATACTTCATCTACTACCCAAACGATCAGGTCTTTCAAATTAATTTCGCGGCCGAAGTTGGGATAGACGCCATTGAGGTGTTTGAACAGTTCCAGGGTCAGTTCGCGTGCCCCTTCCTGTTTCAGCGATTCGATGAGGGATGCCAAATCGGTATTTTCTTGCGAGAGAAATTCTTCGGCGCGTTGCCGTATTTGCCCCTCGAGCCCCCTGAGCCAATTTGCAGCGGTATGAGTCCACAGCGGAATTTCAAGGCCGACGGTAGCGTCATGTTCCGATAAGGCTTGTTCCAGCGCGAGTACAAAGCCCTCTTGTAAATCATTGATGGAATCCCCTTGTAAGCGGATGACGAGGAACTCTCCCTTGCTGTTCTTGAATTCGCGGTAACCGGCCAGTTGTGAGGGATTGTTGAGCGCCTGTCCAAAACGAGAAAGGACAATCTCGACCTCTTCCGAATTGGTCGGCCGTGAAAAGATATTTGCCAGTGTGAGCGCCAAGTGACTTTTTCCGCGCCCATAGTTTGCTGTCAGAACAAAACGATTCTCAAACCGCTCTACAGTGAAAGCGGTTTTTAAAAGATCCAATACACCTTTGGCGGAGTAATCCCTTTGCGCAAAGCCGAGTGTCGTTGGGGCATGGATCGTGAAAATGTAGTTTCGGAGCAGTTGCAGATTGAAGATGGGGTTCTCGAAATCACTCAACTGCACATCGGAGCGAAATTCGCCCTCGACATCCATTTTGACCAGTTCTTCGATTTTCATAGTTATTGAATCCTCCCGACAACAAAGGACTATTTTATGCTGCCTTCGGCAATGTAAGCCGCGTAACAGCGTTTGAGTTCAAAAGAAAGCAATTCACTAGCGCCCTCTGGAATGGTAAGCACGAGTTTTGTGCGCGGATAGGGAAGCTCAAGAACGGCTTTCCAAAACCGTTCGCGTTCGTCTACCTCCAGCCCCAGAAGCAGCAGGTCGAGGGTATGTAAGAGCAGAATGGGACGCTGGTGTATGCTCCCTGCCAATTGGCGTACTATCTCAACTAATTTGTAATGTCCATTTGGACGGGTGAGGCCAGAGAAACGCGCCCCTTGCGGCAGGCTCTGCAAATAAACCTGACGCGCATCCACGGCTTGCAGCTCTAAGCGCGTAGCGAATACGGCTTCTTGTCCAACATCGGTGGGAGGCAAAAGCCAAATGCCTATTCCCGGCCGGGTGCCAGGTTGACGAAATTGCTGAAGCAGGCTTTGAACGTTCATGTCGAGCGCTTTCTGACAATGACTACGTGGCGTACAATTTTTCTAGGGCATACTCTGGGTTGGGTTGTAACAGGACCACCTGGTAAGGCTGCGCGATGCGGTACAGGTCTATCATGCTCCCTTGTTTGAGTTGTACGAGCAGGCCGGTCAGGCTATCTTCGCCCAACAAAAAGAGACTGGCAAAGTTGTTACCTGTGAAATCATTCAGGTTGACCGTTAGCCGTTCGCCGTAATGTGCCTGCCAGGTGTCCGTCAGGGCGTAGCCCAGCGCCCAGATGGGCGGGGGGGGAACCGCTGGAACACGATAGTTGTTTTTACTGATTTCTTCGAGCAAACCCAGGCGGCCTAGCCCATCGCTTTTGAGATATGTGCCGGTGAATACAGTGGCCGTGCTGCTGACCGAACGCGGCGCGGGGTCTTTGCCCGCTTCCTGGCGCAGGAAGGTTGTCAGGTCGGTGTTCAAGTCTTCTGAGGTAAAGGTGTTGCCGGACAAAAAACGCCGCATGACCAGATGATGCCAGAAGGCAGTGGGACCATGCGGCGCAGACAAGTGGTAGTGCAACAGCCATTGCGTGCCGGGTTTTTCAAGGGCAGGGTCGTGTTGAGCAACGAAACGCCCGAAGGCAGTGAGGCGATTCTTTTCATCTAGCAAGCCGGCGCGGTAGGCATAACGCGGCATGGCTTCTTGATATATTGTGCCTAAATCAGTGCTGGCTGCCAAGTCTGATGTCCTGAAGTCTGGTTTGTCATGGGCAACACGGAGAACTTTTGACACCGATGAACGTGATAAAGCAAACGTGCGGTGAAATGTAAGGCTCATTTTTCATTCCTCATGCTTAAAGATGACAAATCAGGCAACTTTCCTCATTGGCTTCTTCTGCATTAAATAAAGTTACTAAAGTTAAGTTAGACTTCGGTTGTTGTTGACGCGCCCTGCGATGTTCATATTCTTCGAGGATGGCCTTTTGTCGTTCCGGAGAACGCATTTCTTTCAAGCTCTCTTTTTGTGACCATGTGTATCGTTCACCAGTTTCTGGATTTTCCTTTTCATAGCCTTCGGCTTTTTCATACAATTCAGAATGGTTCTTCAAGAGACCAAGCCATTCATTTTTCTGCTGAAAGAAACAAAAATAACAACCAGAGCGAGAACGCCACTCATAGTATGCCGGTAAGCCTAAACCACTCTCATCCAAAATCCTGACAACATCTTCTTTTTTTATGTCATCTTCGATGAACGGGTAATGAGCGATGATATTTGGTTTTGTAGAAATGTATCCCTTACGATGTAATTCATCAGCACGAATGCCTATATAGTTGTGACAACTACTATCGCCAATATACTCTTCAAAGGGTTTTATTTTGAGATACTCTGTACACCAGCGCACTTGTCCAGATGGCAAAAAACCTCCTCGTGCCTTCAGCATGTCCTCAAATGATTGGCGTGCCTTGAGTTTCTTAATCTCTTTCCCTAAAAAAACTTCTAATTTGGCCAAATATTCATAGGTCTCTGGTAGTTCTTCACCGGTATCACAAAACACGTATTCCAAGTCCGGGATGCGGCCGCGCAGGTATATCGCCAGGGCGGTGCTGTCCTTGCCGCCCGAAAGAGAGACGATGTGACGAACAGGGGTTTGAGAAGTCATTGCGAGCCTCGATCTTCAAAGGTACCGGTAAGTACAGTGATTATAGAATATATTCGCGAGATTGACTATTCTTTGAGACGGTCAAGCAGGCTGCGCAGGGCAGCCTCCAAGATCTTTTTATCGGTTTCTACGTTCTGCAAGTATGCTTGCAAAATATCAGCGACTTCCTGAGTGCGCGCCTGTAATTTGGGTGGGAGGGATGAAATAGCGGATCCGCCTGTCTCTTTGTGCCACAAGTCGCCCAGATAAGCGGCTTGCGCCTCGAATCGTTCCGCATCGGCGTCGGTCCACGTCCGCAGCGGGCGGTTGGCGATGAGCGCCAGGACGCTCTCCAGCGCAGTGTGCGAGTCGGCGGCCTCAGCGGCGCGCTTCAGTAAAGGCAGCAGGTTGGGATGAGTCACCCGCCGGGCGAGTTCAACAGATCTCTGGCGGAATGTCTCCCAGCCGTTCTCGTCGGCGGGCAGGTCGCAAGCCGCCAGCCAGGTATTGCGCGCCCAGACCAGCAGGCGGGGGGTCGCATTGGCGAGGGCATCCAATGCTTGATTCAGGCGTTCAAAAAAGGCATCGAAGCGCGTCTGGTCAAAGACTTCGCTCTCAAAAGGCGGCAAACCAAGCGCGGCGGGGACTTCGACGAAGAGAAACCGTTCTGGAGACCGCGCCGTATCTACTGCGCGGCGCAGGTTCAGGGCCGGTTCAGGCAGTTTGCGGGTGCGCCAGGCGTGTTCAGGCAGGGCTTTCAAACGTCCGATCACGGCGCGCACCACCGGCATGACCTGCGGCTGCACGCGCAGCCCCTTCGCTATGCGTTCCACTACCGCAGCGCGCAAGCCGGTGACGCGGCATCCCGCCAGAGAGAACATTTCCGGCCGGCGCAGCAGCACTTCCCAATCAGCCATACCCGGTTCGACCAACAACGTACCCTCTTTGTAGAGAGTCATCTCATTCTCATAGACCTTATAGAAGACGGCAAGCAGGACAGGCGCGACACCTGGTGTCACCCCATAAGGTGGAGCAGCAAGGCGGGCATACAGGTCGGTTAGCGGATGCGGCTCGGGCAAGCCGCCAAAGACGAAATCGTAGATCACTCGCCAGGCAGGGATCAGGTTCAGGTCGTTTTCGGCCGGCGGGCAAATGCGCCAAGTCCCGTCCTCAACGCGGTGCATATCGCCTTTACGCAGAAAGCCTTCGTACATGCTCCGCTCCGGCGGGAATTTCTGAATACCCAAAAGCGGTTGTTCAGGGCGGGTGAGAATCCCCTCGATGAGCGTGCGGCGCGCTGCTGCGCCTTGCGAGGTCAATTCGCGGCGGTTGAGCAGTTCGTTCCACAGGCGCGGCGAAGCCGGATAGAGCGCATCGCAAATCTCTGAGAGCAGGGCCGAAAGCCCGCGTCGGACCTTCGGCGATACATCCCGTCCGCGGTGAAACCACTGGCAACCCTGTAAAGCCGAGAGTTGTTGAAGATTGAAGGCCTCGTCCAGTTCGGTGCGGATAGCCTGCTCAATGGCGGCAAGCCGTGTCCGCCACTCGCGGCGCGCTACAGGGTCATCGCGCAGTTCGGGGGTGTTCTCGCGCACCCAATGCAGGCCGCGTAACTCGTGCGCCAGTTCTTTCATGCGAATGGCGCGTCCGGCCATCCCGATAACCAGGTCTGGACGAGAGGCAAGATTCCCGCCCCGCGCCCAGTCTTCGAAACCTTCCACCTCTTCCAGCGTGCCCGGCAGACACAGCAGCACCACTCCGCTGGCGTTTTTCGAAGGAGCGAGCGGGACGGCCTCACGATTGTGGCTATCCACATAGCGCACATCGAAGAATCGCTGGGTGCCGGTCAGGTAACTGTGACGGCGAGCCAGCAATGGTCGGGGCGGAAGATAACCCTGCAAAACACCGGCTATGCTTAGGTTTGTTTCTAATGCGGCGCGGGCCGCCTGCAAGCGTTCCTCAATATCCACATCGCTGCCTTGCCATACAGCATATGTCTCGTTGAAGCGGCGGTACACGATCAACGACCGGTGTTGAAGGGACTTCAGAGCAGCGCGTAAATTTGTCTCCTCGTAGGCCGGTACAAGGGCGCTCAAAATCATGGTCTCTTTGGCTTGAATGGGGCTGATTTCTCCCAGCCAGTTGAGCAGGCCGATGGTCTTTAGCAAGTCCTGTTCGATTTGCTTCAAAGAAAAGTTAGTTTCCAGCCGTTCCAGGGTTTCTGTGAGCGGACGCGCCCGGCCTGAAGCGTAAATGCGGCTCTGGTAGTTGGCTGCCAGATAATTGAAGACATGGGGCAAACGCAGTGTCTTCCCCAGTGTATGTGTAGCCAGAAATTCTTGAAAACCAAAAGGTTCCTGTGAAGAGAGATAGGCAAAGATTGAGCGCTCGTTTTGCGCCAGTCGGCGGAATATATAAGGCAAAGAGACAAACACGCTCGGATGCAATGGATAGACTCTGCGGCTGATGAACTCGAATTCCCCTTCGCTCATCGTTGCCGGACGCCATTCCTGCAAGGTTGTTCTCAATACAAGTGAGTCAGAAACGACATGGCACGCGCTTTCGAGTTGCGTAGGCAAGTCGGAGACTTGCTCAACAAACGCGCCGGCTACCAAGCGCATTTGTTGAATGGGCGGTTCCTGGAAGGGGATATCCTCGAAGCGTCCCTGCACTTTGGCCCACTCGCGTTGCGTTGCGCGGTCCAACAGGGCTGCGTATCCTTCGAAGGATTGATGCAAAACCCCAACAAAGACGAAGGGGTGGTCGTTGCTGTGCGCGGCGAATTCTGCTAATTCTTGTAACAGGTAAACGTCGCTTTCCTGCGGATGGGACGCAGCGTGCTCCAGTGCTTTGCCCATCTCATCGAAAACAATCAATGTGCCGCTTGTTCCGGGCCCGAGCCAGCTGGCCGATTTGATGAATGTTTTTAGCCATTTGAGAAAAGCGCGGCTATCTGCCTTTTGGACTGTTTCCAGTTCTTCACCCAAATCTGTGGGGAAACCTTCAGCCTCCAGCACTTGCAAAAAGCCGCGTGCCAGGCAATCTTGCAACGAGGCGCGGGCACCAGTCACAGCCACCGTTCTCAGGCCGCCGCGCTCTCCAATTGCCTCCTGCAAACGTTCGGCCAGGGACGGGTCTGCCTGCGCCACCATTTCCCAGGCGGCGGCATGGCCAGCACGACGTTTATCGAGCAAATGAGCCAGGAACAAACCAAAGAACGATTTCCCTGAACCGTAAGGACCGGTCAATGTCCATGCTCTGGCATGGTTAGTCAACCCGTCTGCAACGCGCCCCAGGGCCGCCAGGGCCTGCGCAGTGAGTGTGTATCCGCCCAACAAATCGCCGCTTGGCAGGTCATCTTCCAGCCGCACGGCGCGCAAGCGATTGGAACGAATTTGGATGATTTCGCTCAACAGCGGCTCAGGCATAATATTTCCTCAATAATTCCCAACCTAATTCCTGCGAAGCGGCGTGCAGGTAAATCTGGCGCAGGCCAGCCGTTTCCTGCATACGCAAGGCGCCATCTGTGAGCGATTCCAGGTCTTCCAAATAAGCCATCGTACTGTTCTCGTCCAACTTGAAAATCTGTCCCGGACTGCCCGGCGAATAGACGCATTCGTCCAGCGTAACGGTGCGCTGGCGGGCAATTTTATCTGCCAGAAATCCCAGCAGGGCATATCCGAGAACAGCGGCTGGTAGGGAGGGTTTTGCGCCCACATCGAAACGATACACACCATCGCCCGGCGCAAGGCGTATCAAATTCAAATCCACCAGCGGACAGTTTAGAGTCTCTTCACCATCTCCCTTAGGGTTTTGCGCTGGAACATACGTGTGAATGAACACATCGAATTCCCGTTCGATCATCGCATCGGTTGTCTCCACACCTCGCTGGGTCAATTGCGTTTTGAGATACTCTATTAAAATCGGCTTGCGGAACTCGACATCATAGTAACGTGAGAAAGCCAAATGCCACACCAGCCCGCGTTCCTGATTGCTGGCAAGTTGCCAGTGCAAAAACCAGAGTGAGCCAATATCCTCCAGGTAAGGGTCCCATCCACCATCGGTGAGCAATGCACGCCCCAGATTTGATGCTTGCATTGCGCGAGGATTGTTGTCGGCGGGTTGGAACAAGCCTAGCGCCAATCCCCAATAGCGGATTGAAGCAGCCATGTTCTTGCCGACTCCCAGAGTGACAAAAGCATCCTCTTGACTGAAAATGCCGGAATTCTCGATGATGGCATCCAGCCCTTTCTTGAGCCAGCCATAACGGAAGGTGAATTTTTCATGCCCGCCGAAGGATGGGCGTAAGGATGAACCAGTCATGCTTGTTTCTCCCGAGACAAACGTAGAATAAGTTTATCACCAATCTCCTCCACAAATCCTTTCCATGCCCATTCTGGGTACTTTCCCCTTCATTTGTACTCGAACACCACCTGGATCGCCTCGCCTTGTCGATGGCTTTATTCGATACAGGTCGTTTTCGACTCTATGGCGGCCGGCGGGTTGCAGCCCGGCGACTGGTTCTGTTCCTTGAGCAGGTCCAGGTACAGCCGGGACATCGTCACCGGTTCGATGCCGCGCGCCTGCACTTGGGGCAGCGCCAGCGCGGTGGTTTCCACGTCTTCGATGCGGATGTGCATCAACACGATGTCGCCGTTGCGCAGTTTGGGGACGGTGTATTGCACCACGTCCTTGACCGGCCCGCCCCAGCCGGTGGACCACAGGGTCGGCGTCAGGCCGTAGACCGCGCACATCGCCAGGAAGGATGGGCTGGCGTTCCCGAAGGGGGGCCGGGCAAAGCGGATGACCGGCTCGGTTTTCAGCACTTCGCGCAGCGCGTCCAGCCACAGGTCGTAGTCTTCGATCACTTTGGCGGCTGGAAGCACCTGCGGGTTGATGTGTTCGAACGGGAAGGTGTGATAGCCGAATTCGTAGCCGCGTTGGTAGAAGCGCCGCCAGATGCCGGGGTCTTTCTGCTCGTTGTTGAGCAGCGCCTCGCCTACCGGGAAGAAGGTGATGCGCATGTCCGGGTACTGGTCGTAGATCTTCTCCAGTTTCTGCAACTGCGTGACCAGGTTGCAGTCGTCGTAGGTCAACGCCACGCGGGCGTAGCGCAGGCTGCCCTGGTACAGGACAGGCTGTTCGCGTGGGGCGCTGGCGGGAGGGGCAAAGCGCGCAAAGGAAGCCCCCAGCAGCGAGAAAGCGCCCAGTTTGAGAAAATCGCGGCGGGAGAGGGTGGTCATCTTCAGGTTTACCGTTATGCCGCTACCAGGACTTGTTCGATTTCGGCTGGCAATTCGAGGAAGGCAAAATGACCGATGTGGTAGAGATAATCTTCACCGCTTTCGTCAATGATGCGGATGAAGTCATCCCTTTCTGCCTGTTCATCGGGGATGACCTCGTAGATTTTTCTTGGGATGAGCGAGGCCTCGTAATCCTTATTGCTTACACAGAGTACAAATCGTTTTCCAGTTTTCATATCTAATCCAGGTAATGCTTGATTTTCAGATCTTTCTTTCCAATGCCATGCGCTTCATACCAGTGAAGTTCTACATGGCGTATGTGGCCGTTGGGCAATCTTACCAAAGCGATGCCTTTCATTTTCCTCCAACGGCCCTGTCCATGCACTTTTTGTAAATACTTCAGGTCACGAATACGCGAGCCAACAGCGATCGTTTCGATGTGTTGAATGCTGCCAACGATTTCGAAATCCACGCCTATAGTTTAGCATTTCTGGCAGGCCGTGACAAGGAAAATTCGTGTACGCGCCAGCAGGAACGTTACTTGCGCCGTTTTCGCCACAGTGTCAGGAGCGCGATCCCGATCCAGGCGGCGTTCAGGCCCAGCGAGGGATAGGCCCGCGATGATCAGCAAAATATCGGCAACGATGTTCATGCCCTGGTAGAGCGTCGAATCCCCTTCCATCTTTTTCAGCGATACCAGCGCATACGCAACCAGGTATAGGGAGCGCCGGTCCAGCCCAGAATGTCTATCAAGAGTTGCATGGCGTTCATTTCAGGACCTCCACGCGCATTCCCAACCTGAGCCGGCCCTCGTTCAGCGGGATGACGTTTTGCCCGAACATGGCCCCGCCCTCCCGCGCTCGGTAAGTTGCCAGCGTCTTGAGCGGTTCCTGGCTTTGCGCCAGTGTTTCCTTGTCGATGGTCGTCACCACGCAGCGTGCGCACGGCTTGACGACCGCCAGTTCCACTTCGCCGATGCGGATGCGCGTCCACGTATCCTCGGCGAACGCTCCGCATCCGCGCACCACCAGGTTGGGGCGGAAGCGGTTCATCGGGATGGGCGTTTCCAGGCGCGCGTTCAGGTCGGCCAGCGAGTCCTCGGAGGCCAGCAGGATCGGGTAGCCGTCCGCGAAGCCGGTGTGGTCGTCGGTGTTGACGGCGTATTTTTGGCTGACGATGCGCCGATAGCCGTTGGGGATATGCACCAGACGGGCGGGCGCACCCAGCCAGGCCGAAAACCACGCCGCGGCCGCCTCGCCCTGGTCTACGGCCGGCATGCCGCTGGTCTTCCAGATGTCCACCGGGCGCGCCGGGCCGGTGGTACGGATTTCCAGTTCGAGCGAGTCTGCGCCGGGGGCAGAGAGGGTCAACTGTCGGTGAGATAGGGCCGGGGTAACGAGGGCAAGCCGGGGGTAGTCCCGCTGCGTGAGGAAACGCCCCTGTGGGCTGACCACCATCATGCGGCGGTCGCCTGCCAATCCCATGCGCTCGACGTCGATTTCGTCCATTTCAAAACCGCGGCAAGACTTGACCGGGTAGTAGACCAGGGTTGTCACAGTAATCATCGGGTTGCCATCCTGATGTCGAGCGTTATGGCTCCTTTCGCCAGCGCGCGCAAGGGGTTGATTTCGATCTCTGTGATTTCGGGATGTTCTTCGGCCAGTTGCGACAGGCGCACCAGAACCTGGGCGACGGCGGATTTGTCGGCCGCCGGGAGGTTGCGGAAGCCGTCCAGTTTCCTGCCCGCCCACGTGCGCCGCATCAGGGACTCAGCCTCGGCCTGCGTCAACGGCCCCAGGGCAAAGGCCACGTCCTTGAGGCCTTCCACTTCGACGCCCCCCGACCCGAACATGAGCAGCGCCCCGAATTGCGGGTCGCGCGTCATGCCTACAATCACTTCCTGGCCGGCCGGCGCCTGCCTTTGCAGGGAAACGCCCTCGATGCGCGCCTGGGGTTGCGCCGACCGGACGTTCTCGATGACTTTCGCGTAGCCATAATAGACGGCTTCTTCGCTTGCAAGATCGAGCAACACGCCGCCCAGGTCCGATTTGTGGGAAATGTCGGGGCTGGCGATCTTCATCACCACAGGGAAGCCCAATTCGCGCGCAATGGACACGGCCTGGTCTGCGCTGGCGGCCCGTTTCATTGGCGCAACCGGGATGCCGTAGGCGGCGGCGAGTTCTTCGGGGGTGCAGGTTTCTAACGTCTCTTCGGTTTTGTGCGTCTCGAAGCGCGAGGCGGTCTGCTCTGCCCGGGTCAAGTATTCCGCCCGCCGGGCCAGGACCATCAACGCAGAGGCTGCTTGTTCCGGGAAGGTGTAGGTCGGTATGCCTGCCCGCTGGAAATGTCTTGCCGCTTCTTTCGTCCGTTCCGAACCGGGCAGCGCCGCCAGGACGGGTTTCCTGGACGCCCGGATGAAGGGGATGAGCGCGTCCGCGGCTTCCTCGGCATGGTACATGGGCGGCGGCAGCAGGATCAGTAATACCGCGTCCACGCCGGGATCGCCCAGCAGCGCAGACAGGCAGTCCGCGTATTGCTGGGGAGAGGCGGAAGCCAGCATGTCCACCGGGTTGTGCACACTGGCGGCAGGCGGCAGCAGTTTGGACAGGGCTTTCTCTGTGCCGGGCGCTAACGCAGCCATCTGCAATCCGTTGGCTTCCAGCGCGTCGGCGGCCATTACGCCGGGGCCGCCTGCGTTGGTCAATACGACCACCTTCCTTCCCCCTGGCAGCGGACAGGCGGCCAGCGCCTGGGCCCAGTCGAACATCTGCCCGGCGTTGTCTGCGCGGAAGAGGCCGCATTTCTCGAAGGCGGCCTCGTAGGCCGCGTCGGAGCCGGCCAACGCTCCCGTATGCGAGGCGGCCGCCCGTTGCCCAGATGCGAAGCGTCCGACCTTGAGCGCCAGGACCGGCTTGTGTTGGGTCACATCCCGCGCGACCTGGACGAAGCGTTTCCCGTCCCCAACGCCTTCCAGGTACAGGGTGATGACGCGTGTGTGTTCGTCCGCGGCCACCACCGGCAGCATATCTGTCTCGTTGACGTCCGCCTGGTTACCCAGGCTGATGAGTTACGAAAAGCCGAAGCCGCGTTCCCACGACCAGTCGATGATGGCGGCGCAGAACGCGCCCGAATGCGAGATGAGGCCAATCTGTCCCCTGGCGGGCATGGGCGGCGGCAGGAAGGTGGTGTCGAGCGGCAGGTGCGTATCGAGGCTGCCGATGCAGTTGGGTCCCACCATGCGAATGCCATGCTTGCGTGCAATCTCCAGGCATTGCGCTTCGAGCGCGGTGCCCTCCGCCCCAGCCTCGCGGAACCCAGAGGCGACCACGATGGCGGCGCGGATGCCGCGTTGCCCGCAGGCCTCCAGCGCTGCCGGGGTGGCGGGGGCCGGGACGATCAGGACGGCCAGGTCGACCGGGTCCGGTACATGTTGCAGGTGCGTGTAGAGCGGATGGTTGAACAGCGTACCCGGCTTCTGGCCGACGAAGTGGATGGCGCCGTTGTAGCCGCTGTACACCAGGTTGTGGGCTGCGCCGTAGCCGAGTTTCTCCGGGGAGGTGGACGCGCCGATGATGACCACGCCTTTGGGTTGGAAGAATGGGGTCAGGGAGGAGGACATGGGAGCAATTATACATACAAAACCATTGACATATTTTCCCGGGGTGGTAGAATAGCGCCTGATGTTGACTAATCCTGCAATTTCCTGGTTTGAGACCAAGTCCAAGCGCCAGCCCACGTCCGGTATCGGATTTGTGGGCATGGTTTGGTTAACAGGATTAGACTTATAAACAAATGCGGCATTGTCCGCACGCACCCTGTAACCCTATGCGCCCTCCGGTACCGGAGGGCGCATTTTTTATTTCCCGTTCAAGGAGCTGCCGATGTTCGAAATTTTGGATACCACCCTGCGCGAAGGCGAACAGACGCCTTATGTCAACTTTACGGTCGATGAAAAGGTGCAGATCGCGCGCCTGCTCACTCAGGTCGGCGTAGAGATGATCGAGGCGGGAGACCCATCTGTTTCGCAGAATGTGGCCCGGGCTGTGGAAAAGATCGCTTCGCTCGGACTGAAGTCCGAGATCGTGGCCCATTCGATGGCGACCCGTGGTGGTATCCAGCGCGCCAAAGCCAGCGGCGCGGACCGGGTGGCAATCTTCTTCGCCACTTCGCAAATCCACCTGGACGCCAAGTTACACAAAACGCCTGATGAAGCGATTGACATCATCTGCGAACATATCGCCTATGCCCGTGAGTTGGGATTGAAAGTCCGCTACACGCCGGAAGACGCCACTCGCACCGATTTCGAGTACCTGGTTCGGGTTTGCAACGCGGCCATC
>DYKW01000178.1 GCA_020722405.1 Anaerolinea thermophila | reverse complement strand
GCTTCTAGCCGGTGATTTGCCTGAAAAGCGCGGCGTGCGCATTTGGACGATAGACTGCAGACGATGGTTGACCACTTGACTACTGTTTGCCGACTACCCGACTTAAAACGTGATTCTCTTTGCGGCCTTGCGTCTTGGCGTTAAAATAGTCCCCCTCTACGGAGCGCAATAAAAAATTTCACCGCAAAGACCCAAAGGCACGAAGGAACAAGTTCGAAGGCTTTGTGTCTTGGTGGGAAAAAACGCTCAGACGCCCCAATCTATCGAGATGATGCTTTGTGCTGTAGAAAAACGATCATTGCCAAAAGCCAGATGCCGCCAACTGCCACTGCTCCCAAAACGTCGCTTGGATAGTGCACGCCCAGATAGACACGGCTAAAAGCAATCAGTGCAGCCCATAGCATTGTGAGAAATGCCAGATTGTAGCGCGAATTTCGCCAGAATATGTAGGCCATAAAACCATACAATGCTACGGCAGTGATGGTATGCCCGCTGGGAAAACTGTAGGAGTCTACCACTACCAAGGGCACCAGTATATCCGGCCGTGGACGTTCGTAGATCAGTTTGAGTATTGTGTTGAGCGAGATGGCACCCAAAAAACCAATGGCCGTGGCCGCTGCCATGTCCCATTGCCGGCGGTATCCCAACCAAACCAGGAACACCCCGAAAATCAACGCCGACCAGCCACCGCCCGTTTGAGTAATCAGGATCATCAGGGCATCCAACCAGGGGCGCCTGAACGAATTGATGAATAGCATAATGGGCGCATCCCAGGCAAAGCCCTCCCCTGTCCAGACATCCCCCGACAATTCAGCATACAACGTTGCTAGCGAGAAGAGCAATAGCAGGATGCCAACCATCGGCAATTTTGTTTCCATTGCCGGAAATTAGAAGCAGGATGAGAATTGACGCGCATGGACATGTTGGAACGGTTACTTGTTTTCAGGAGGTTGGTAGGGCAGGTTGATCGTCACAGTCACACCCTCCCCCGTTGCGCTGTGGAGGTTGATTTCTCCGCCATGCAGACGCACGATCTCACGCGCGATCGCCAACCCCAGGCCGCTGCCTCCGCTTTGACTGGACCGGTCGGATTCGACGCGGTAGAAGCGCTCGAAGATGTGGGGCAAATGTTCTGCCGGAATCCCCGGCCCTGAATTGGAGAGCACCACCCGGACCCCGGTGGGGGCGCGCGTAGCCCGAAGGTTAATCTCGCCCTCAGAGGGTGTGTATTTGACGGCGTTGTCCAGCAAATTCAAGAACAGCCGAATGAGATGGTCGGCATCCCCGGTGATAGGCAACGCTCCTGGAATTTCGGTGGTCAATTTGAGCGATTTTTCCGCCATCAACGGGCCAATTTGATCGAGCATCACTGTCAACAATTCGGCCAGATTGAGTGGTGCGGGTTCCCAGGTAAGTCGCTTTTGATCGAGGCGCGAGAGAAACAGAAGCGCATTGCTCAAACGAATCAGACGTTCTACCTGGGTTGAGAGAGTGGCAAGGGTTTGTTGGTATTCGCTTTTCGAGCGGCTGCGACTCAGCGTGACGTCAATTTGCCCCTTGAGCACGGTTAGCGGGGTGCGTAATTCGTGGGCGGCATCACTGGTGAAGCGGCGCTCGCGCACAAAGGCCGCCTGTAGGCGTGCCAGCATGTGGTCAAAGGTTTGCGCCAGATGGCCAATTTCATCCGCCGGACCCTGGTAAGCGATGCGTTGCGAGAGATCGCTGGCTTCGATTTTGGCGGCGGTGCGGGTAATACGGTCGATGGGCTGTAACATGCGCCCGGTTAGGAAAACACCTCCCAGGCCGGCAAGACCTAAAATCAACGGGAGCAGCCATAAAAGTTGGTCGCGAAAATCCTGCAAGGTATTGGTCATGCTATCCAGGGACTGGGCTGCCTGAATCCAACCGACCGCATTGCCGGCCGGATCGAGAATCACCTGGGTGTACACTCGCCATTGTTCGTTGTCGCCAGGGATAGATTGTGTACTTACCCCGGCTTTCACCGGCCCCCATTGAGACACATCTTGGACATTGCCAAGAGTGTCTACCACTGTCCCATCCATCGTTAGCAAGCGCAAAGCCAGGTTCGTAGCGGCGAAGGGGGATGTGGCTGCGTTATTGGAATGATCAAAGGTCAGGGTTACGGTTTCCTTTTCGATGGAGGGCAGGTTTTGCGAGACCGCTAGTTGCAGGTTGGTGTCGATCGCCTGGAGCAGACCGAATCGAAAACGCAGCAGAAGATAGCCGCCTGCCAGAACGAAGGTAATGGCCATCAGGAGGATATACCAAAGGGTCAGTTGCACTCGGATAGGGGTGCGACCAAGGCGATAGCGAAGCCGGTCAATCATCCCGTGCCTCCGTACTGATCTTGTAACCCACTCCGCGAACGGTGTGAATCAGTGGATGGTCAAAATTATCTTCGAGTTTGCGGCGTAAATAGCCGATATAAACATCCACTACTTTGGTTTCAGCATAGAAATCGAAGTTCCAAACATGCTCCATGATCTGGGTGCGGGTGAGCACCTGGTTGGGATGGCGTAACAGCAGTTCGAGCAGGGCAAACTCGCGCTGGCTCAGTTCAATAACCTGCCCGGCGCGGCGAACTTCGTGGCGAGAAACATCCATGACCAGATCCCCAACGCGCAAGATCGCATCACTCTGCAGCGGGGGGCGGCGTAGTAGCGCGCGCAGGCGTGCCAGCAGTTCAGGAAACGCAAAGGGTTTGACAAGGTAATCATCAGCCCCGGCATCCAGACCTTGTACCCGGTCGTCTATCCCATCGCGAGCGGTCAGCAGAAGAACCGGGGTTTTGATGCGCTGATCGCGTAGTTCTCGTAGCACTTCCAGACCGTTCAATTTAGGGAGCATGATGTCGAGCACGATAGCATCGTAGGTTTTTGCCAAAGCATAATCAAGCCCTTCGGTACCATCCCGCGCCACATCAATGGCGTAACCGGATTCGGTCAACCCTTGTTGGATAAACTGTGCTACTCCGGGTTCGTCTTCGACTATCAAAATTCGCATCTTGTCTCTCCAGAACTGTACCTGTTTACCGCAAAGCCCGCGGAGAACGCAGAGAATCTGGAGTTCACCACTCGGCGAATGCCATCCTTCAGGCAGGACCCTGACATTGCAGTTGATCAGCAAGCCC
>DYKW01000177.1 GCA_020722405.1 Anaerolinea thermophila | reverse complement strand
TTTCATGTCTGGTGGTGAAAATCATTTTTTCATGGCGACTTCTCAATAATTTGGGAAGGCAATGCACCGTCCCGCGAAGTACCCGCAGGGTGAAGGTTTGAGCAGTTCAACCAGGCTTTGGAAGAAACCTTCGGGACGTTTCCCCTTCTTTTTGAGATGATACAATTTGTTAAGCCCATCACAAGCGGCGGAGTTTCTGAACCCGCTGAACTCATCCCAATCCTTGAATTTCCTGCCGCTGAGTCGGGAACATTCGAGCGCGCCAAATTCTTTGATGAAGCCATTTGCCAAAAGGATTGCCTGCCTGAAAAATTCAGCGTCAGAGAGCGCCACCAACATAGCCAGATCATATGACTTATTGAACAGCCTCTGGTTCATCGTCGCACGCGGTTTGTGTCAGGCTGGCTACCTGGTTGCGTCCGCCGCTCTTTGCCTTGTAAAGCGCCTGATCGGTGATGTTCAACAGTTCGTCCAACGAAATATCCTGATTGGCGTTAAACACATGCACGCCGAAACTGGCAGTGATGCTGATTTGCTTGTCTCCAACAGGAATTGATAAATTTTCGATCTGTTGCCGAAGGCGTTCAGCAATCTGAATGACAGCGGGCAAGTCGGCATTCGGGAGAAGCGCGACGAATTCCTCGCCGCCATAACGTCCCAAAATATCGCCGTCTCGCAAACCGCTTAGGAAACATTTCGCAACGCTGCACAGCGCCTCGTCCCCGGCTAAGTGCCGATAGGAATCGTTGATATGCTTGAAATGATCCAGGTCCATCATAATGATTCCCAGGGGTAGCTCGTCGCGGCGGGCGCGCTTTAACTCGTGGATGCCCAACTGTATCAGGTAGCGGCGGTTAAAGATGCCAGTCAGTTCATCCGTGCTGGCTTGCTGATTAAGTTTTTTCACCAGCCGAATGGTTTCGGTGACATCATTGATCAGAATTGCAGTGCCGTTGTTTCGGCGTGTTGTGGTCTGAATGGGGTATGCTTGGGCGTGATAGAAATGGATGGAATGGTCGGGAAATTCCGCCGAAAACTCGAGTTCGCCCACATCTTCTACCAGCAGGGGTTTCAATTGTTCTGCCAGCGGATTCCCTTCTGGCAGTGGGGTGCCAATGCTGAAATCCATCGCTCCGGGCAGGCGCAAGGCAGCCCGATTCAGATCTTGTAAGTTTCTATGGCGATCTAGCACCAGAAAGCCGTCTCGAATTGAGTCGAGCGCCAACTCTCTTGCGGCGGGGACGAGTTCAAAAAGTCCCAATTTGAAGAGGGCAAAGGCAAAAAACAAACCCATCACTGCCGGGCTAAAATATCTGACGTCAATCTTGCCTGGCTGATTTGGAAGTAGATCGAGAAAGTAAAAGATGGAACTAATAATGGGCAGGAATGCGCCAGCGGCAATGGCGATTGCCTGACGCTTTTGCTTGAACGGCGCGCGTATCGCGTTGGCAAGCAGCAAGAAAAAAGCGCTGATGACAATCAGCTCCGTCCATACAGAATTGATCTTGTACCAGGGTCCGGGTTCGAATGTGAAGACTAGAAAAGACTCGGTATGGGCAAAACGAGGATTGGCATAATACAGCTGATGGGAGGGCGAGGTGAAAACCATGACAAGGGTGATGATTGGGATGACCAGCAAGAACGCCGTCAGGGCTTTTGGCAGCGGTTTGCGCCGGATGAAATGCAACGCAAAAAGCAGCACTAGGGTTGGAATGAAGGCAAGACCGATATATTCAAAGCGGATTACTTGAAAAACTTCTTCCAGAGTGGCGCGGGAAATCTCGATGGAAAACCCCAACGAATAGATCGCAACTCCTAGCATCATGAAGAAAAATTCTCGCGCGGCCGGTATGCGGGAATGGAAATGCGCCCAAGCAGCCAAATATAACGACAGCAGGGCGGATAACCCAAGAAAGATGGAGAGAAGGGTAGGCGACTGAGACATGCTCAATGTTTTTACTCTTGGTTAGTGGGTAAGGGAGAGAGACTGCCTCTCCCTCCCCGTAGTCGCGATAGGGTCAATTCCCTATCCCTTCGACAAGCTCAGGATGCCGCCCGCGCCGAGCAACGCGCCAGCGGCGGGCAGGCCGGCGTCATGGTTGAAGCGGTTGGTATCGGCCACAAACGGCCAGAGCGCTTCTGGGGTAGATTGCAGGTCGAGAGTCCAGTCAAAAGCATATTCACGAGTCATGCGTTTAATTATACCTTCGACCCAGAACAGGCTGGTCCCGGCTCGATGGTTTACCTGCCCAGCATGCCCATCCCGCTGCCCAACGTGCAGCGCGGCCTAAAAATTGACCCGGAAGCCAAAATTGAAGGCACGCTAGAGTATGTCAGCCGCCTCGAAATCAACTTCCCAGACGGCGTAGCGGCCCGCGTCAAGCGCATTGAGCCGATTGCTGACCCGGTCAGCGTTGTCAGGCCTCCGACGATGGGGAAGCGGGTCGTGACGGGCGTTCTCGATATGTTCCGCAACATGGTTACACTTGTACTGCTCGGCCTGCTGTTGGTCTGGCTGTTCCCGAACTTTATTAAATCGACAGCGGAACGCGCGCAGCACACCCCTGCCTGCATTTGGTTGGGGACTCGTCTCTTGGGCAGCTTTCCTTTTTGCCCTGATATTCATCTTTGTCGTCATCCTGTTCGGCGGCATCGTCTTCGGACTGCTGACTCTCGGTGGACTGAGCGCCGCCATTATCTGGCTGGGCGTGCTCTCAATGTTTACACTAGTGGTCGGCTTTGTGCTTGCCTCGGCAGTGGTCTCAAAAGTGGTGATTGCCGTGCTGGGTGGGAAGTTGATTTTGAGCCGAATCAAGCCCGAATGGGCCGAGCATAAAATCTGGCCGCTGATTCTGGGTGTGGTGATTTTTGCCATCCTGGTCGCCATCCCGATTTTTGGCGGACTGGTCAACGCCATCGTCATCCTGTTGGGCCTGGGCGCGCTCTGGCTGTATGGCCGCGACCTGCTCAAAAATGGACGGACGGTCGAACAGGCGGCTGTTTAAAAACGAACTATCAAGTGACAGTCACTCGATAGGTGACTGTCACTTTTTTGTTTTCAGATAGATTTTCTCCAAATTGATGACAAACATCCGCTGTAAGCGCCGTAACAGGCGGGTATAATCGGGCGCATGTTGACTCCTTTAGAAATACAGAACAAACTTGACCGCA
>DYKW01000176.1 GCA_020722405.1 Anaerolinea thermophila | reverse complement strand
CTCGCCAGTCATTCGAGCAGGGGAGCGCACCCCACCGGAAGCCACTGACCGATACCGTGACCAGTCTGGCTTTGCCGTTGGCACTGGGACGGGCCTGCGGCGTTCGATCTCCACATTCAGCCGCTCTTGCAGCTCGGGGTTTGCAATCTGCACCCCCATCTCCGCAGCCAGCTCCAGCATCATCTGCTGATACTCAGGTGGCCCGCTGACCGTGACCCGCCCCCACTTCGCCTTCGCCAGTTGCAGCGCCGCCCGTGCCGCATCACGATCATTCGAGGCAGTCACGTCGATCCGCCGACCACAATCAACAAATGCAGGGCCTGCATCATCCGGTCGCCGGAATACAACCTGACGCCCACGCACCTCGGCCACGAACGCCCGGATGTCCCGAGGGGGCAGGGCAGGGGTGTCCGCATCGCCGACCAGCAGCGCCTGATCGCTATTTCGATGTCGCCAAAGTTCGGCCAGTCCTGGCTCATCCAGTCGCCGATACCAGTCCTCCACGCCGGGAAAAGCTGGCAACCGTTTCCGCAGCCGGTGACGCTCGCCGCTCTGCCGCTGGATCAGCTCATCCCGCTCGGCCAGCCACTCAGCGCGTGCAACAGCGCCCAAGGCATACCGATTCCTGCCCGCATGGCCAGCCAGCAGTGCATCGCGCCGCACTTCGTAGCGTGACCACGCCGCCTCTTGCTCCAACCGATGACGCTCGCGCAGTGCTGCCGTTTCCTGTTTCCGCTCCCGCTCGTACTGCCGCCGCTCGCGCATGTAGTCGCTCATGCGAGGGGCATCCGGCTTGAGTGGCTCCAACTCCCGCTCTGAAATCACCATCCCTTCGGGAGCAGGCTCATATGCACCCAGACGCTTCTCCAACTTAGGCAAGGATGACTTTCGGCAGGCTTGACTGGCCTTGACGGGCGTGTCTCCAACCCAGATCAATGCACCGCTCCCTTCGCGCTCGAAGCGGCACCCCACGGCGGCCAGCTCCGCGTGCAACTGCGCCCAACTCGATGCCGACCGCAAGATCGGCCCGGCAACCTCTTTGGCGGTACGCTCGGCGCTCTGCACGCCTGTGCGAGTTTCGATGTCGATGGCTCGCTGGCTGATCGCGACATTTTCACGTGCCCGAGAGGCGGGGAGGGCGCTACGCAATGCCACGCGCTCCGCCTTCTGCTGCGTTTTCTGCGCCAACTGCTCAGCAAGCTGGCGTGTTCTCAGCTCATCGAGCGCCGCCTGCCGCTGCGCCTTCGTAGCTTCAACAGCCTCCAACTCTCGCCGCTCACGCTCATGCCGTCGCCGCAGCTCTTTACGGTCATCGGTTTGCCGCCGTCTGAGTGCCAAATCAGCCGACCAGCCCGCATCCGGCACAGCCTCACCGTTCTCGGCTCGGTAGGCCAGCGTGCCGTCTGGAAGCACCGTGTATCGAGCATTTTTCTCGGACTTCCAGCCTTGCGCGTGCTCGATCAATGCAATCGCCCGATGCTCCGCTTCCTTCGAAAATCCACCGTTGATCTTGATGCACTCCAGTCGCTCAGGGTGCATCCGGTTGACTGCTATGTGCAGGTGGTAGTTATCAGTGTCCTCGTGCAGACCATAGATAATCTGACAATCGCTCAACCCAAGCTCCCTGAGCCAGATCGTTATCATCTCCTCGACCTGCTCAGGTGTCGGCTTCTCGCCCTCCCGCAAGCTCAGAACAAAATGCTCCACAGTGTTCTTGCTTCGCGTGGCATCTTCCGAAAGTGCGATCATCTCGCCAAGCTGCATCGACCGTTCAGCAGTGATGAACCCGCGTGCGCCGTGATAGACGCATTTCTCCGTCGCACTCTCAGTCTGAGGATTGAGGATGTACTCGACCAGCTTGATAATGCGACGATGCTTCGCGGCCTTCGCATCTGGGTTACGAATGTGCTTTGAGATCATGTCCCAGCCTCTTGAAGAGCGCCGCCAGTACACTCCGCGTCGTGTAAATCTCTGGGTAGTCCCGACCGCGCTGCTCTGCGAGGAAATGTTGAAACATCGCCATCAGCGACCGGATACGCCGTTGCATCACGCGATTGATGTTCGCAGACACCGGACGACCGAATATCCGGCGTCGCACGAGTGCGCCGGGTGTAATACCCGCCATCTCCGCATCCATCGCAAGTTGGTCTTTCTCTGCGGGCAGAAGACGCAACGTCACAATAGCCGCGAGTGCCACGCCATCTGACTTTCCAACGAACTCGACAACATCAGTGGCGCGATCACGCCGGACGCGGCTTGGCTTGATCTTTCCAGCCAGCGTCCGAGCGAACTTTTGCAGATCAACAATGGCCTCCGCGAGAGGTGGGAAGTAGGGTGACTGGCTTGCACAGGCGGCATCCCACGCGGAGCGAACTACAGCACCAAGCCGGATCAACTCTGCAACCAGATCACGATTCACATCACTGACAACGGGAGCGCCGAAGTACAGATCACGGACAAGGGCGCTCATGCTGACACCGCGTGCATCCGCCTCGGCACGCAGCGCATCGCGCTCATCTGGCTGTAACCGCAGCGCGAGCTTTGCTGTAAGCGGCTCATCGCCAATGCAAACGAACGGCACCCTTGCGACCCCCTTGAAAACTGCTTGATAGCAAGCTGCAAACGCCACCCCCGGCGCGAGGGGGCAGGACGAAAGAGCCATCTTGTGAGAAGCGCAGCGCCGAACAAGTGGCGTCCATTGAATGATACAGGTCGGGGCGCGAAGCGTTCCGGCATGTGTCATACAATGGCCGTCCTGCATGTCTGCTTACAGCCATGATTCGGCTATCATAGCGCGTTGCCTCTGAACACGCAAAAGCGTATGATGTCAAGCGAGTTTTGTTGATTACAGGAATGGAGCAAGCACATGGCTACACTCACCGTTGAGCAGGTCGAGCAGATCAGCGCAAAGCTGAAAGAACTGCCTGCCGTTGAGAACAAGAAACGCCCGGTCAGCAAGCAAGAGGCCATCAAGCTGCTTGCAAAGGACATCAAAGCAATGCAGGCCCGTGGCTATACTCTGGAGCAGGTCAGCGAGCAGCTAAAGCAGCTTGGTGTATCTCTGGCAACACCAACGCTGCGCAGCTACCTGAAGAGAGCTGGAAGCGGAACGGCAACACGCAAGAAAGGCAGTGAAGCGGGTAGTGCAACCGCTATCGAAGATCAGCAACAACCTGCTCA
>DYKW01000175.1 GCA_020722405.1 Anaerolinea thermophila | reverse complement strand
CCAGTCCGGCAGTTATCGCCGAGCCAGTGCTCGGCGCACCCAGGCTACCCGGCGGCATGGGAGCCGCCTCCGCTGAAAAGTCCTGTTCCTTGCTAAACCCGGGAACAGGGCCGGAACCTGCTACTACATTACGTTGACATCGTGAGGGGCAGATTCTCGCTGTCCGGCCGGGGTAATGCGGATGAATTCGGCGCGTTCCCATAGTTCGGGGATGGTGTGTGCGCCAGCATAACTCAACCCGGAACGCAAGCCACCCACCAGTTGGTACAAAATGTCTGCCACCTTGCCACGATAAGGCACCATGGCTTCTACACCTTCGGGAACGACCTGTTCCCAATCGTTTGGGGAGAGTTCTTCATCCAGTCCCACGCGTTTGCGGGCCATGTTAGCAGTCAGTGAGGCCATGCCGCGTACGATTTTGTAACGCCGTCCCTGACGCACCACAGCAACCCCGGGGCTTTCGTCGGTACCGGCCAGTAGATTGCCCAACATGACCGTGCTGGCACCGGCTGCCAGGGCTTTGGTAATATCACCAGAAGTGCGAATGCCGCCATCGGCGATGATGGGTACGCCAAGACGCTGCCCTTCGCGAGCACACTCTAGAACGGCGCTCAATTGCGGCACACCAAAGCCGGTAATGATACGGGTGATGCAAATGGAACCGGCCCCCACCCCAACTTTGACGGCATCCGCCCCGGCCGCGTGCATGTCGCGTACGCCCTCAGGGGTGGCGACATTCCCCCCAATCAACGGGATCCCCGGGAATTCCCGTTTGAGTCTCTGGATCATCTCCAGGGCGTGGTCTGCATGTCCATGGGCGACGTCCAGCACCAGGAGATCCGCGCCCTCCTGAATACAAGCGGCGGCGCGTTCTACGTCTTCAGGGTGCGCCCCAACCGCCACGCCAACGCGCAGCCGTCCTTTGGCATCTTTGGTGGCTTGCGGGTGGTCGTGGAGTTTGATGATGTCCCGCGAGGTAATCAGGCCAACCACGCGATCTTGGGCATCCACCAGCGGTAGTTTTTCAATACGATTTTCATAGAGAATCTGGCGGGCGCTTTCCCAGCGTTCGTCCTGGGTTGCCACCAACAGGCGCTCCCGCGGCGTCATCGCCACCTCAACGGGTAAGGCATCATCGGGGGCCAGCAGAACATCACGGGTGGTGATGATGCCCAACAAACGGTTATCCTCTGTAGTAACCACTAAGCCGCCGATGCCTTCTTGCCGCATTCGCTGCCGGGCTTCTCCCACCAAAGCTCGCGGGGAGATGGTATGGGGATGCTCCACAATGAAACTTTCTGAGCGTTTGACTTGCCGCACCTGAGCAGCCTGTTCCTCAACACTCATAAAGCGATGCAGGATGCCGATACCACCGGCCTGTGCCATGGCAATCGCCATCGGTGCTTCGGTGACGGTATCCATGTTGGCACTGATGATGGGAATCGCCAGCCGTATACCGGGCATCAGTTCGGTGGAAGTGTCTACCGCCGAACGACTGGTAACATCGGAGTGTTTGGGGACCAGCAAGACATCGTCAAAGGTCAATCCGGTTTCGGCACGCAGTTTCATAACAAAACCTCCTGAAAATCCAAGGGAATGAGGCATGGCCACGACTATTGTTATTGTAACCCGAATTCGGGATTGGCCAGATGTATCATCTCAATAACTTGGGGCGTTTTAGCGTTTTTTACCACCAAGGCACCAAGACACAAAGTTTTTAACTCTGACTCTACCGCAAAAAGTTTTTTCAACACAATGTCGCCTACCACCTGTTGGCTGATGGTTATCGCCTATCGCCTGTCACCTGTTACCTGCCTGCGCGGCATTGCGTTTTTGGGATGACCCCTAAATTGGACAAAGCGAAAGAACCGTAGGGACGAGTTCAGAACCCGCCCCTACGGCACCAAATATGAAGGATGACCAATGTGCGGTAAAATTCACGCTGTATCCCGGCCTGCTCTTGATGAGAGGCACAGGCATCATCTCAATCACCTGAGGTATCCAAGGTTTTTTACCACCAAGATGCCAACGCCCCGTTAAAAGCAAAAACGCTGGCGGCCTTTATCGGCTTACTCATTCCTACTCTTCTCCCCATCGAGGGGCGGTTGAACGAGCCCACCAGAGGCCAGGCTTGAGACCTTCTGCCGACCGGCTATCCCGGTTTGATTGGCAGCCAATCTTTTGCAGATCTGGCTCCCAGTAAGCGTGGTTCTCAGCCTGTTCTCACCAGCGTTTTTGCACTTCCACTATAGCAAAAAAAAAGCAGGAGCGCACCCTGACAAATGTCACCCTGATACCATGAGTTTTGTCATACAACAATGGATACTTTCCCTTCCCTAAAGGACATCCGCGTGGTACTGTTTGATTTGGGGCATACCTTGCTCTACTTCGATGGAGATTGGCCGCAGGTTTTCTTGCAGGCTCAGGAGCAGGTGTGGCACATGCTCTCCAAGGCCGGCGTATCTTTACCGCGAGAATCTTTTCTCGCGCAATTGCACCGACGCCTGGAGGCTTACTACCAGGAGCGGGAGACCGAATTCATCGAACACACTACAGGGTATGTGCTGCGCACGCTGTTGGCGGAAAATGGTCACGGAGATTTGCCGGAGGAAACGCTACAGGCTGCCTTAACGGCTATGTACGCCACAACTCAGGCGCACTGGCACCTCGTCTCTGAGGCACACGATACCTTGCAAACGCTACGAGAACGCGGTTATCGCCTGGGGGTGGTCTCCAACGCGGCATACGATGACGACGTGCAGACGCTGGTGACGCAACATCATTTGCGGCCATTTTTCGATCTTGTACTGACCTCAGCCGCTGCCGGTGTGCGTAAGCCAAATCCGTACATCTTTCACCTGGCTCTGCGGCACTGGGAGGGTGTATCCCCAAAACAAGCGGTGATTGTAGGCGATACGCTGGGGGCCGACATTTTAGGTGGGCAACACGCCGGCCTGCATACCGTTTGGGTAACGGCCTACGCTGATCGCCCGGCCAACCGCGCCCATCGAGACACCATCGTTCCAGAGTACCGCATCGAAAGGCTATCGGCGCTTTTGAAAATCCTGCCTTGATTCGTTACAGCAATTCCAAATCTGAAGCAAGAAAGGCCAAAAACAAAGGTCTCAGATTTACACGGATTCACACAGATTTTTTAAACCAATCGGTGAAATTACGTTTT
>DYKW01000174.1 GCA_020722405.1 Anaerolinea thermophila | reverse complement strand
TAGATTTTCATGTCTGGTGGTGAAAATTATTTTTCATGGCGACTTCTCAAATTGTCAGGACACATCAAAAAAACTTCAACGGTATTTGTTTACCGCCGAGAACGCGGAGAGCGTTGAGATGACAGAACGGGAAAATCTTGATCAGATCACGGAGGTATCATCTCAAAAAGAAGGGGAAACGTCCCGCGAAGTACCCGCAGGGTGAAGGTTTCTTCAAAAAACTGGTTGAACCGCTCAAACCTTCGGGACGGTGTGCCGAAGGTGGAACAACAGAAACCCCTGCCCGTGGTCTATCGGGATGTCAAGCTGGATTGTGGTTACCGCCTGGATCTTCTCGTTGAAGAAGCGGTCATTGTCGAGGTTAAGGCCGTTGATCGCCTGATGCCGATTCATCAGGCTCAGTTGCTTTCCTACCTGAAGCTTTCTGGTTGCAAGGTGGGCTTGCTGATCAACTTCAATGTCAGGATACTGAAGGATGGCATTCGCCGGGTGGTGAATGACTTTCCAGATTCTCTGCGTTCTCCGCGGGCTCTGCGGTAAACAGATACGTGAAACCTTTCAAACAGCGGGGAGAGGATAACCCCAGGATTCAAAGAGAAACCCCAGGTGGTCGCGCGCCGCGGCAATATCCTCAGGGACAGGGCTTAGCCGATTAGACTGGTAAGCTTTCAGGGAATCCAGGTAAGTTTTCCATAGCGGTAGCACCCGGGTGGTCGACAACCCCAGGCTTTCGTAGATGCGCTGTAATTCCTGGAGCGGTTGTGCAATCAAGTCTTCATAGCGCACGGTCACAATACGGTTAGCAGAAATGCGCTTCCTGTCTTGTTCCCAAATTTTCATGGATTCGGAAAGAAAGTACAAATTATTCTCATCCACTTCCTCCCATGAAATATCCTGCAATTGATGCGGAGGTAGAATCTGACGGTACATGTGCCGACTGGAGAGCAAAATGTGTATGGGATTCCGCTGTATGTTGATGAAACGTGCTCTAGGGAACAGACGCAAAAGGTGCATGGCTCGCCCATTGTTGATGGGACTCTTAAGCACCAGGGGTTTGCCATCCGAAAGATAGGTAGCAACACTCAAGACCCTCAGGTAATCCTCACGCCACTCTGCCATAGTTTGTGGCATGATGTCCCGAAAAACGTAGTAAGCCTCGAAATATTCACGTGCCCGTTGCGGAAACAATAAGTGGTGCAAAAAGGTGTGGGGCGAAGTATTTGCCATCGCCACTTCTTCTTCCTGTGGTGCGTCCAAAGAAACGGCTACGTTATCCATCGGACGGGTTTCAGGCAATAGTCTTTGTATCATCCGGCGCAGCCATGCTCCGCTGCTAATCACAAAGCCAGGCGCAACCCCTTGCAGCGTAGAGACATACCCAAAATCGGAATCCAGTCCTAACAAGTTGTGCAGGTGTGTGGTACCGCTGCGCGCCGGCCCCATGATGAAAATTGGATCATCCCGAATTTCTACCTGAGATGAAATTTCTCCATACTTACGCTGCTCGTACAGCCGAAAAGGTTCGCTTAAGATGCTGGTGATTAAAAAACGTGCCAGTTTAGGCCGATAGCGAGAGGAAACAGGGGGGTTGGCGCGCAACACACGCTGCCAGTTTTTCAAAGCGTTGAAGGCAAAGACGTTGACTGGGGGCATAACGAAAACCAATGATCGGGGCAATAAAAGAAAGGGCAAAGAAGTACCGTAATACTATAGCGCATAAACGCGAGGATGGCAAGCAAAAAATCGGGGATTTGTAAAAGTTACGTGAAGACGTGCAGGGTGCGAATGCGACGGTAAATCGTAGACGATGGACAACGGCAATCACCAGCAGACAGGTGACAGATAACAACAAGCATCTGTTGCATGACGTCTGACCAACGCGCACAAAAAAGGCTATAATATCCTTGTCGTTTATCGGCAACAGGAGACGACACAACAAAAATCGGTTCTTTGAGAATGCCCAAATCAAAGAACCCCCAAAAATCACTTCATCACCGGAGGAGAACGATGCACCCTTACGAAAAGCGCTGGCAGGCGCTGGATGCAGCCCTGTACGAGGCCGAGTTGGACGCGCTGCTCCTTAACCCCAGCCCTACGCTGACTTACCTGACCGGACTCCCTTTCCACTTGATGGAACGCCCCATTGTGGGCATCTTCCGCCCGGAAAGCCCCCCCATCATCGTATTACCAGAACTGGAGAGCGGGAAATTGCAAGACGCTCCCTTCTCTACCCAGGCTTTTACCTATGGTGAAAACCCGGCGGCATGGCACAAGGCTTTTTCGGCCGCCGCCAAAGCGGGGGGATTAAACAACAAACGCATTGGTGTAGAACCCACCCGCCTGCGGGTGTTGGAGTTGCGTTATCTGGAAAGCGCCGCACCACAAGCAGCCTTCGTCTCCAGTGAGGCCGTCATTGCTGCCTTACGCATGATCAAAGACGAAAACGAACTAACCGCCATGCGCAAAGCCGTCCACATTGCCCAAGAAGCGTTGGAAGAAGCCTTGCGCGCTTTCCGCGTCGGCATGAGCGAAAAGGAACTGGCCGCCGAGTTGGTGCTGCAATTGCTGCGGCACGGCTCGGAACCACAATTACCCTTCTTCCCCATCATCGCCAGCGGCCCCAACAGCGCCAACCCCCACGCCGTGCCCACCGAACGGCACATCAGTACCGGCGACTTGCTGATTATCGACTGGGGCGCAACCGTGGAGGGCTACTACTCCGATCTAACGCGCACCTTCGGCATTGGAAACGTGGAGGCAGAACCGGCACACATCGTAGATGTTGTGCACCAGGCCAACCAAAACGCACTGCGTGCCGCTCACCCTGGCCTACCGGCCGGTGAAGTGGACGCGGCCGCCCGTCAAGTCATTGCCAATGCTGGCTATGCGCAGTACTTCATCCATCGTACCGGCCATGGCCTGGGATGCGACACCCACGAACCGCCCTACATCTTCGGAGAAAACCGGCAGCCATTGGCGTCCGGCATGACTTTCACCATCGAACCCGGCATTTACCTTCCCGGACGCGGCGGGGCGCGCATCGAAGACGATGTGGTCATCACCGCCGACGGCGCGCAGAGTTTGAGTGACCTGCCACGCACATTGCAAACCCTAGAATAAGGGGTATCATCTCAAAAAGAAGGGGAAACGTCCCGAAGGTTTCTTCCAATGCCTGGTTGAACTGCTCAAACCTTCACCCTGCGGGTACTTCGCGGGACGGTGTGCCG
>DYKW01000173.1 GCA_020722405.1 Anaerolinea thermophila | reverse complement strand
ACCAGTTTTTTGAAGAAACCTTCGGGACGTTTCCCCTTCTTTTTGAGATGATACACCACAACCTATTTTCAAGGAGGAGAGTTTTTCATGTTCGGTCTAACCGCTTTTGAGCAAACAGCCATGTGGGCTGTCCTGGTTATTGCCATCCTGGGGTTGCTATATGCGCTTTTCCTGCGCAAGCAAATCCTGCAAGAGGATACAGGCGACAAAAAAACACAAGAGGTCTGGGGCGCGATCCGTGATGGCGCAGATGCTTATTTGCGGCAGCAATTGCGCACCATCTTGCCGCTCATTGCCGTGCTAACAGTAGCATTATTTGCATCGGTGTTTATCGTCAAACCCACCCCCGAATCTTCGGAATGGTACTGTATGGCTTTCAAAGGGGCTTCTGTTGGCGAAGCCGCTTTGCAATGCGCCCATAACCTGAACGAAACGGATCAACAAACCGTCCGTCTCTTGATTGGATTGGGAAGGGCAATCGCTTTTGTGATGGGCGCCATCTTTTCCCTACTCGTTGGTCAAATTGGCATGCGCATGGCCGTTCAAGGAAACGTGCGTGTCACCTCGGCTTCACGACGCTCCTTTAGTGATGCGCTGCGAATTGCCTATCGTGCTGGCACAATCACCGGCATGTTGACGGATGGCCTTGGGTTGTTTGGCGGCACAGTGATATTTATGATTTTTGGTATCGCCGCTCCTGATGCGTTGCTGGGCTTTGGTTTCGGCGGCACGCTTTTGGCGCTCTTCATGCGCGTGGGTGGCGGTATTTACACTAAGGCAGCCGATGTAGGCGCTGACCTGGTAGGTAAAGTGGAAGCCGGTATTCCCGAAGATGATCCTCGTAATCCAGCCGTTGTTGCCGATCTGGTTGGCGACAATGTAGGTGACTGTGCCGGTATGGCCGCTGACATCTTCGAATCTTACGAGGTCACTATCGTCTCCAGCCTGATTCTCGGTGTGGCATTAACGGCCTTAACCGGACACATGGAATGGATTATCTACCCGTTATTAGTGCGCGGGATTGGGGTACTTTCCTCTATCGTTGGCACATATCTCGTCAAAGGTACAGGTGACAAAGGCAGCAACGCCATGCAGGCCATTTTCAAGGGCTTCCTGACTTCGGCCGGCATTTCGACGGTACTCTTTGGGCTGGTGGCTTTTGTTTATATGCAAAATGTTCCTGGCGGCTGGCTACGTCCTTTCCTGGCAACCACGGTTGGCGTGATACTGGCTATCGCCATTGATCGCCTAACCGATTATTTCACCGGCACACACGCCAAACCCGTTCAAGAAATCCGCAAGTCAGCCGATACCGGCACAGCCACGCTCATTCTTTCCGGCACATCTGTGGGCTTCGAATCATCCGTATGGGCTATTCTGGTAATTGCTGCTACCATGTTCGCTTCTATCGTGATTTATAGCGGCGTCTCCAGTGAACCAATAGCGCAGTTTACCTATGTGCTATACGGCATTGCTATGACCGGTATTGGTATGTTGACACTAACCGGCAATAACGTGGCTATGGATTCCTTTGGTCCGATTTCTGATAATGCCGCCGGGATTGGTGAGATGTCTTGGGGCGATAGGGATGATAAAGAAACCAAAGCCGCCCAACAGATTATGGCTGATCTGGATGGCGTGGGTAACACTACCAAGGCAATTACCAAAGGCATTGCCATTGGCTCAGCGGTTATTGCTGCCGTGGCGTTATTTGGTTCTTTTATCACCGATGTGAGCCGCGTTGATCCTACCGCTTTGGCCAATGGTATCCGCATCTCTGCACCACGCGTCTTTGTCGGTATGTTGATCGGTGGCGCCATTCCATGGCTATTCTCATCCTTTGCCATTCAGGCTGTTAGCCGGGCAGCGTCTCTGATCATTCAAGAAGTCCGTCGTCAATTCCATTTAGGTGTACTGGAAGGCAAAGTCGCTCCGGATTACCGTCAGGCAGTGACAATTTCAACCAGCGCAGCCCAAAAGGAATTAGTGCCGTTAGCACTGCTGGGCGTACTCACTCCCATTATTGTGGGTCTGGTATTACAAGTGGAGGCCTTGGGCGGCATGCTGGCCGGCTTGATTCTTTCTGGACAGTTACTAGCGGTATACTTGAACAATGCCGGCGGGGCATGGGATAATGCTAAGAAAATTATCGAGGATGAACCCAAAGACCCAGAGAATAATTTAGGCAAAGGCTCCGAACGGCACAAGGCCGCAGTGGTTGGTGATACCGTTGGGGATCCTTTCAAGGATACCGCTGGCCCGGCTTTGAATCCAATGATCAAAGTAGTCAACCTGGTTTCGGTTATCATTGCCCCCATCATCGTAACTTACAAGAATCTGGGAGCTGGCGGGTGGGTAGTGGTGTTGCTCTTGCTTGCTGCGCTCATCTGGGCTATCATACAAAGCAAAAAGCCAGCACCAGGTATTTAGTCTTTACAGATAATCATTCAGCGGTGGGCAGGAAAAGTCTCCTTGCTCACCGCTTTTTTCTCCCATAGCAATTGCTTCCCACAAATGCAAAGAGCATAGGGACATAACCACATACCACTGTGTTATCTGTCCAATCATATTTTATATTTTCAGCGTATCGGCAGGGTACCTGAACACATAAAACGCCTAAAATGCGCTTTTCGTGTAATCTCTCAAAAACTTGGGGCAACCCCAAAAATCTTAACGCGAAGTCGCCAAGACGCGAAGACATAGCAGAGGTAGATCCCACGCCGCTGGACTATCGTCTGGCGAAACTGGTGGATGGCCGATATTAATCCACAGATGGCACAGATTCACCCTGCGGGTACAATGACGCAGATTTTTTCAACCACTCTCTGGCGAAAAACCGTGTAAATTTGCGGTCGAATAAGGAGGTGTCAGCGTCCAGTTTTTAACCTTCAGCCGTCAGGCGCGGGCGAAAATCTTTCGTCCCTACGACCATCTGACTATTCGACGATGTGACTCAAAATGGTTTTTTTTCTTTGCGGCTCTGCGTCTTAGCGTTAAAATAACAAACCACTACCCCGAATTATTGAGATGATATCTTTTCGTTATAAAAAATTCTAAACTCATCCTACAAACTGCACAAAGTTCGTGTAGAATAAGGAATACTAATGATCTTTTTTAGGTATTGTTTTTTCTGTATCTGATCTGAAAATAGATTTTCATGTCTGGTGGTGAAAATTATTTTTCATGGTGACTTCTCAATAACTTGGGGATGGCGGCACACCGTCCCGCGAAGTACCCGCAGGGTGAAGGTTTGAG
>DYKW01000172.1 GCA_020722405.1 Anaerolinea thermophila | reverse complement strand
GCGACCCCCACCCGGCCTCCCCCATTTTCCTTTGGAAAATGGGGGAGGTGTCCCGAAGGGACGGAGGGGGTCGGGGTCACTCCTGAAACCCCGTTCGATACAACTCGTAATACATCCCGCGCCGCGCCAGCAGTTCGCTGTGCGTCCCCTGTTCGATCATTTTGCCATCGTGGATGACCACGATCTGATCCGCGTTGGTGATGGTGGATAAACGGTGCGCGATGACAAACGAGGTACGTCCTTTCAAGAGAGTCGCCAGCGCGCGTTGGATGATCTGCTCGGTCTGCGTATCCACCGAAGAGGTCGCTTCGTCCAAGATCAAGATACGCGGGTCGGCCAGCAGCGCGCGGGCGAAGGAAATCAACTGGCGCTGACCCACAGAGAGCAGCACCTGCCACACGAGCAAGTCCCTGCCGGCTGATGTGGTCGTTGGCATTATCTTCTCTCTGTGCCGGTTTTTCGGCCGGGGTGTACAGGCGGGCAACATCTGGATGAGACGGGGTAGAGATGCCGAGTCATCCGAATCTACCTGACCATGAGGAAAGGAAAGCGGGCAGGGCTTTTCAAAGTTCTAACATCTGGCGTGTACGTGAGGGTGTTGATCTGACGGCCAAGCCGTTGGATGTGCGGCGTGACGGTCGCCGGGTAGGTGAGGGCAGTGCCCTCGCCTACCTTTTTGACCATGCGCATAAAAAAAGCCCTAGAACGCGGGGGAGAATCATTTGCAACGTGCACCTTTTGATGCTAAAATAATCATGACAAAACACGAGATCGACAGGCAGCATTTCATCCCAAAACAGGTTGTAAAAAAATGTTCACCAAGAACACACTAACCGAACAGTTGGCAAAGGAGTTTACCCCCTCGCAGGCAGCCTTGCTCTCCGACGTGATCATCGCCGCATACACCGACCTGGTCAAGACCGGCGACTTCAATGAGTTGAAGGAGATCGTGCGCGATCTGGCAGAAGCGCAACAGCAAACTGTCGAAGCCCAGCAGCGCACGGAGGAACGACTGGGGCAACTCACCACCCGCATGGATTCCCTGGTCGAAGCCCAGCAGCGCACGGAGGAACGACTGGGGCAACTCACCATCCGCATGGATTCCCTGGCCAAGGCCCAGCAGCGCACGGAGGAACGAATGGATTCCCTGGCCAAAGCCCAGCAGCGCACGGAGGAACGACTGGGGCAACTCACCATCCGCATGGATTCCCTGGCCAAGGCCCAGCAGCGCACGGAGGAACGAATGGATTCCCTGGCCAAAGCCCAGCAGCGCACGGAGGAACGAATGGATTCCCTGGCCGAAGCCCAGCAGCGCACGGAGGAAGCCCTGCAGTTGTTGGCCCACGGGCTGCGTGAGACCCGCTCCGAAGTTGCCGGTTTGGGCCGGCAGTTCGGCTATGCCCTGGAAAACGAGGCATATCGCGCCTTGCCATCCCTGCTGCGTGAGCGGTACGCCATCGAAGTCACCCGCCGCTTCATCCGCACCTACGTGAGGGACCGAGAGATCAACCTGCTGGCCGAGGGGAGACAGAATGACGAACCCATCCTCCTGGTTGGGGAGGTCAAGTCGCACCTGGGGAGCGAGGACTTCGAGCAGTTAGAGCAAACTATGGAAATTGTCCGGCAGGCACAGGCGGAAGGCGATCTGCCCAACTACCGCATCGTGCCCGTCTTTGTGGCCCACGTGGCTCGTTCGTCGGCGTTGAAGCGCGCTGAGACGAAGGGGATCATCGTGGTGCAGAGCTTCGAATGGTGAGGGCTGTTTATCTTGTAGCAATTCGAGGTGCGACGTACCGTTGAAGCGCGTCACGTATCTTCTCGAATTCTTTACGATCTTCCGCCGGCAACTTGGATGTACAATTTCTCACTGTCTTTTCGCTTTGCGTTACATTTTGATAAGGAGGTGGTGCCCGGGAAAAATTCGTCGATTTTAGCGCCCTCTGCATCCCCCAGAACATGCTCCCCCGCGGGAAGTCTGGGACGTGCAAACCCCTACCCAACATCTATAGTAAACCGTGAGGAGTAAGATATGAAAAGGTTCAAACTTGTTGCCCTTCTGTTAGTGGCCGCCTTTGTACTCGCCGCTTGCGGCGGAGGGGGTCCGCAGACCATCAAAATCGGCATCAATGCCCCCCTGACCGGCGACATCCCCAAAGTCGGCGAAGGCACCAAATTTGCCGCGGAGATGTGGCTGGAAGAAATCGGCGGCGTGATCAACGTCGGCGGCAAAGACTACAAAGTGGAACTGGTCATCGAGGACAACGAATCCAAAGGTGAGTCGGCCGCCGCAGTGAACACCAAACTGATCACCCAGGACGAGGTGCTGGTGATCGTCGGGCCGCAAGCCTCCAAGCAGGCTGTCCCTGCCGGTGCAGTGGCTAACGACCTGGAAACCCCCATGATCAGCCCGTGGTCAACCAATCCCGCCACCACCAAGGACCGGCCCTGGGTCTTCCGCGCCGCGTTCCTCGATCCTTTCCAGGGGCCGGTGATGGCCAACTTTGTCACCGAAGAGTTCGGCTTCACCAAGGCCGCTGTCCTCTATGACATCGCCAGCGATTACCCCAAAGGCCTGGCCGAGTTCTTCAAGCAGGCCTGGGAAGAGCTGCACGGGGCCGGCTCGGTAGTGGCCTTCGAGAGCTTCACCACCGGCGACACCGACTTCAGCGCCCAACTGACCAAGATCATCGACTCCGGCGCAGAGGTTCTCTTCACCCCGCAGTATTACAATGAAGTCGCCCTGATCGTCAAGCAGGCGCACGAGCTCGGTTTCAAGGGCCCGATCGTCGGCTCCGATAGCTGGGGCTCCGCCGAGACGGTCAACTTGTGCGGCGCGGACTGCTACGGCGCGTTCTTCAGCACGCACTACGCTGCCGAAGGCGCAACGGGCGCCACCAAGGAGTTCATTGACAAGTACAACACCAAGTATGGCTATGTTCCGGATGACGTTGGCGCCCTGACCTGGGATTCGCTCAACATCGTCAAGCAGGCCATCGAGGATTGCGGCAAAATCACCGGCGACATCAAGGCCGACCGCAAGTGCGTGCGCGATGCCATGGCGGCTATCAAGGAATTCCCCGCCATCACCGGCAACATGACCTTCACCGAGGAAGGCGACCCGATCAAGTGCGCCGTGATCGTGCGCATCAGCGAAGAGGGCAAATTTACCTTCTACAAGCAAGCCTGCCCGTAAAGTAAAGTTGCCAAGTATCATCTCAAAAAGAAGGGGAAACGTCCCGAAGGTTTCTTCAAAAAAC
>DYKW01000171.1 GCA_020722405.1 Anaerolinea thermophila | reverse complement strand
AGTATAGTATGAGATTTCCAAAAGATACAAGGATGCTGCTCCAACAGTTAGGGCTTTTTAGAATTCTTACACATATGGTCAAAAGGGTAGGTGAGGGCAGTGCCCTCGCCTACCCGGAGACCGTCACGCCGCACATCCAACGGCTTGGTCGTCAGAGCAACACCCTCACGCACACGCCAGATGTTAGAACTTTGAAAAGCCCTAGCAAAAAGGTCAGGTATCCTCTCCGAGTGGGAGAAAATACCCTAAAACCCGAGTTTTGTAGGTTTTTTTGCATTGGTTTCTGAAAAACTTGGTTTTTGCAGTGGGGGGATTGCGTTAAAGTTTTGTGGATGAAACAAAAGTAAGGGCGGGTTCAGAACCCGCCCCTACGTCCAACCCCGAAAAGGGGGAGCAAATTCACACCTGGAACTGTCCGTTTTTGTAAAACAACTCCCCATCCACCCAGATTTCGCTGTCGTCGCGCATATCGCAAATGAAATCCCAATGGATGCTGGATTTGTTGACGCTGCCCGTTTCCGGATAGCCCGCGCCAACCGCCATGTGAATGCTGCCGCCGATTTTCTCGTCGAACAGGATGCTCTTGGTGAAACGGGTGATGCCGTAATTCGTGCCAATGGCAAATTCGCCCAGGTAACGCGCCCCCGCGTCGCTATCCAACTGACTCAGCAGGTATGCTTCGTTTTTGCGGGCATGTGCCTCGACCACTCGCCCGTTTTCGAAGTGCAATTCCACGCCTTCTACCTCGCGCCCGCCGCTAATTGCCGGGTAGGTGAAGCGCACCCAACCGTTGACGGAATCTTCCACCGGGCCGGTGAAGATCTCTCCGCTGGGCATGTTGTGATGCCCGTCCGAGTTGATGAACGTGCGTCCCTCAATGGACAGGCGCAGATCGGCGTTAGGGCCTTTGACGGTTACTTCTTTCTTCCCCTTGAGCCAATCCACCAGGCGCTGCTGCTCTTGATGGACGCGTTGCCACTCTGCTACGGGGTCGTCCTTGTCGCAGAAGGTCGTGCCGTACACGAAGTCTTCGTACTCGCCGAGCGACATATCGGCTTCTTGCGCATACGCCTCACAGGGAAACTGCGTCCCCACCCAGCGCAAAGCCCCCTCGGCCGAGCGGCGCATGTACGTCGCCATCAACTCCCGGCGGGCAAGTTGGGCGGCGCGCTGTTTGGCGGGGTCTACGCTGCTGAGAGCACGCGTATTTTCCACCGCCCACACGCTGATAAGCGCATCCATTTCATCGAACATTAATTTTTCCACGGGCGAAACCCATTGCAATTGTTCTTCGCTCGCTTCTTTCAAGATGGCCTCGGTAAAGGCATCGTGCGTCATCTGGACGGTGACATGGCCGCCGGCACGCGTCACCAGGCGTACCACTTCGGTCAACAAGGGCAAGGCGGGGACGCCACCGCGCACCAACACCCAGTCACCGGGCTGAACGGCAACGGAATAATTGACCAGGACATCGGCAAGTTTGAGGATTCTTTGATCGGACATGAGAGGTCTCTCCTTTATTGGGTACCAGATTCTGGCATTTTTTTTGCTCGCGATTCGTTTTCGCAGGAGAAGGGCTTGACAATCTGCGCCCACCTGTGATTTCTGCTAGGAGTCGGTTGGGTGGTTCTTTTGCACTGACCACTTTGGGCTACGCTATTATACCTCTCGTGATATACTCTCCCCCATGTCGCGCCTGTTTCGCAACTCACTCATCGTGGCGGTTTTTTTCGGGCTGGATAAAATCCTGGCACTGGGACGTCAAATCCTGGTGGCGCGCCAATTTGGGCTTTCCTACCAGATGGACGCCTTCAACGCGGCCAACAACATCCCCGATCTGCTTTCGGCGCTGATTTCGGGCGGAGCGTTGGGGGTGGCGCTCATTCCGGTGCTATCGGAATATCTGGAGCAACGCGGCCGCGCCGATGCCTGGCGCTTGTTTTCGTATGTGCTCAACCTGGCCTTTCTGGTCACCGGTTCGTTATCCATCTTGCTGGCAATTTTTGCGCGCCCTTTGATTGCGCACCTGATTGCGCCCGGTTTTCCCCCTGAACAGCAGACGTTGGCCGTCCACCTGATGCGCCTGGATTTGCTGGCGATTCTGATTTTTTCCATCAGCGGGTTGGTGATGGCCGGCTTGCAGGCCAATCAGCATTTTTTACTACCGGCCATTGCCCCGGCCATGTACAATGGTGGACAAATTTTCGGGATTGTCGTGTTGACGCCGCACTTCGGGATTTTCGGACTGGTGTACGGCGTAATTTTGGGGGCGCTGCTGCACCTGGGGGTTCAGGTACCCGCTCTGGGGCGTTACCGTTTCCGTTGGGTGCCGCGACTCCCCTGGGGGGACGCGGGACTCCAAAAAGTGCTGGCCCTCATGGGTCCGCGCGTCGCCACCATGTTTTTCATCCAGTTTTTCTTCCTGGCGCGCGATAACCTGGCTTCTCGTCTGGGGGAGGGGGCGGTCTCGGCACTCAATTACGGTTGGTTCATCATGCAGGTGCCGGAGACGCTGCTGGGGTCGGCCCTGGCGATTGTGTTGCTGCCCACGCTGGCGGAATATGCCGCCCTGGGAGCGTGGCAGGCCTTCGGCGCGGCCTTCAACAAAGCGGCGCGTTTCCTGGTGGCAACTTCCTTGCCCGCGGTGGCCGTTCTTGCCGTTGGTTTGCAGCCCCTAATTGGCTTGTTGGGCTTCGACGCCCAGGGAGTGCAGATGGTGCTGTGGGCGGCGCGGGCCTATTTGCTCGGTATGCTCAGCCACGCGCTGCTTGAGGTTACTTCACGTTCCTTTTACGCCCGGCAGGATGCTCGCACACCGTTCTTCGCGGCTGCCTTGAACGCCGCTCTGTACCTGCTTTTTGCGGTGACTTTTGCCCGTGTGTTGGGGCACCTTGGCATTGCGCTGGCGAATACGCTGGCTTTTACCATAGAGACCATTTTACTGCTCGCCCTGTTGCAACGGCACGTGCCCGGTATCCTGCGGCTGGATGGCACCTTGGCGCGGACGTTGGCAGGGGCGCTCCTGGCCGGCGCGTTGACCGCGCTCCTGGGGCGGATGCTGCCGGATGGCGTCCTGTGGGGGGCGTTGGCGCTGGCCGTAGGTGGACTGGCCGCCCTGCCAGCCCTGTGGCCGGAAGTGCGCGCCTTGATACAATGGGAGGAATTGCCCTTGCCCGAATGATTGAGTGGTTTGGACGGTGCTCCCCCACGGCATGGTGAGAGGAACCCATTCGTACCTGATCTGAAAATAGATTTTCATGTCTGGTGGTGAAAATCATTTTTTCATGGCG
>DYKW01000170.1 GCA_020722405.1 Anaerolinea thermophila | reverse complement strand
GAGACCAACAAACCGAAGAGTCTGCCACCATCTTGCCGCTCAAAGTCCGCGATGAAACGATTGGCAAACTCGTTGTTCAAGGTGTTGAGCCCAATGACGAAGAAGCCGTCAGCCTTGCCAACGCAGTCGCAGAACGCCTCGGCGCGCACATCGAAGGCTTGCGGCTTTCCGCGCAAACAGAGAACGCGCTTGCGGCAACCAAAAAACAGGCGCAGCGCGAACAAGCCCTGCGGCAAATCACCAGCGCCGTGCGCGGTTCGACCGACCCCACGGTTATTTTGCGCACCGCCGCCCGTGAACTGGGAAATATCATGGGAAGACAAACCATTGTCCGCCTGGAAACCTCAAAGCCGCAGGAATTGCCCGGACAAAATCGCAATGAGGATGATCCATCTGCGGTCACTCCTCCCGTGCAGGAAGCATAATTGGAGATAAATATGACTACATCCACAGCCACTCCTGAAAATATGGACATCTTTCGTGTTTTCTTTGAGCAATCCGACGAGGCTATTTTAGTTTTGGAGAACGGCATCTTTACCGATTGTAATGCTGCCGCCGTCCGCCTGATGCGCGCCGCCGACAAGGCTGAATTCCTGTCCGTGCATCCTTCGCGCCTTTCCCCGGAGTATCAACCTGACGGAAGTCTATCCACAGAGAAGGCGAATGAGATGATTCGCCTTGCGCTCGAAAATGGCAATCATCGCTTCGAGTGGGTGCATCGCCGTCTGGATGGCGAAGACTTCCCCGTGGAAGTGATTCTGACCGCTATCCAGATTGGGGACCGCCAGATACTTCAGACCATTTGGCGCGACATCACCGAGCGCAAACAAGCCCAAGAGCAGACCCGCCAACAGCAAGAGAAATTCCGGCTCGTGGCAGACTTTACCTACGACTGGGAATACTGGCTGGGCGCGGACGGCAAGTTCGTTTACGTTTCTCCCTCTGCCGAGCGCATAACCGGCTACACCGCCGAAGAATTTATGGAAAATCCGCACCTGCTTGAAGAGATTATCCTCCCCGAAGATGAAAATGCCTTTGCCGCTCACATCCATGACTATCACACTGAACACAGCAAAAACGCCGGAGAAGTGGAAGTTCGCATTCGCACCAAGGACGGCAAAGAACGCTGGATTAGCCACCTCTGCCAACCTATTTACGACAACAATGGACTTTGGCTGGGACGACGCGGCAACAACCGCGACATCACCGAGCGCAAACAAGCCCAAGAGCAGATCCGTCAGCAGCAAGAGAAATTCCGGCTCGTGGCAGACTTTACCTACGACTGGGAATACTGGCTGGGCGCGGACGGCAAGTTCGTTTACGTTTCTCCCTCTGCCGAGCGCATAACCGGCTACACCGCCGAAGAATTTATGGAAAATCCGCACCTGCTTGAAGAGATTATCCTCCCCGAAGATGAAAATGCCTTTGCCGCTCACATCCATGACTATCACACTGAACACAGCAAAAACGCCGGAGAAGTGGAAGTTCGCATTCGCACCAAGGACGGCAAAGAACGCTGGATTAGCCACCTCTGCCAACCTATTTACGACAACAATGGACTTTGGCTGGGACGACGCGGCAACAACCGCGACATCACCGAGCGCAAACAAGCCCAAGAGCAGATCCGTCAGCAGCAAGAGAAATTCCGGCTCGTGGCAGACTTTACCTACGACTGGGAATACTGGCTGGGCGCGGACGGCAAGTTCGTTTACGTTTCTCCCTCTGCCGAGCGCATAACCGGCTACACCGCCGAAGAATTTATGGAAAATCCGCACCTGCTTGAAGAGATTATCCTCCCCGAAGATGAAAATGCCTTTGCCGCTCACATCCATGACTATCACACTGAACACAGCAAAAACGCCGGAGAAGTGGAAGTTCGCATTCGCACCAAGGACGGCAAAGAACGCTGGATTAGCCACCTCTGCCAACCTATTTACGACAACAATGGACTTTGGCTGGGACGACGCGGCAACAACCGCGACATCACCGAGCGCAAACAAGCGGAAGAGGGATTGCGCCGCTTCCAAACGATTGTAGAAACCTTGCCGGATTTCATTGGCACGGCAAAACCAGATGGAAAGGGCGGGTATATCAACCCAACCGGGCTGGCAATGACCGGCTATACCGCCGCAGAATTTTACGGCGGGATGGCGATTGGCAATTTCCAACCCACCCTGCCGCCCGAAGCCCTGGCAACCGTTATGAAGGATGGAATATGGCGGGGCGAAACTGAAATCTTCCGCAAGGATGGCAGTCGTTTCCCCGTTTCGCAAGCCATTGTCACCTCCACAAATCCACAGGGTCAGGTAGAGGAAGTCATCACCATTGCCCGCGACATCACCGAGCGCAAACAGTTGGAGCAACAAATTCAGAAAGCGTTCGAACGGCGCGGTTATCAAGTGCAAGTCAGCACCGAAATTTCGCAAGAACTGGCCGCCGCCACCGAATTGAACGAACTCTTCGAGCGCGTGGTGACGCTCACCAAAGAACGTCTCGGCTACTACCATACCCAACTATTGCGCTATGACGCCGTCCAAGATGCCGTGGTGTTGATTAAAGGATATGGCGAAACAGGACAGCGGATGTTGGCGGGCGGCCATAAAATGCCGATGGGCAAGGGCTTAATCGGAACCGCCGCCGCTTTGGGCGAAACCGTCATGCGCCCCACCTTGGCGGAAGACCCAGACTGGCAGCCCAACCCCCTGCTGCCAGAAACGCAGGGCGAAATTGCCGTCCCCATCAAACTGGGTGAGCAAATCCTGGGCGTGCTGGATGTTCAAAGCAGCCAGGCAGGCGCAATCACCGAAGATGACCGCCTGCTGCTGGAAGGCTTGTGCGGTCAAATCGCGGTCGCCATCGAACAGACCCGCCTGCGCGCGGAAATGGCGGAACGCCTCGAAGAAGTCAACCGCCTGTACCAGAGCATGAGCCGCGAAGGCTGGAAAGCATATCGTGAAACCGAATCCCTGCCCGCAGGCTTCGTGTTCGACCAGGCGGGCGTCAAACCTGTGGAGGATGTTTCGCTGTCCGATGAACTTTTTGCCCACATTCCAATGAAGGTGCTGGGCGGCGAAGTGGTCGGAAATCTGGCGGTCGCCAACGATCCCCAGCGCCCCATGTCCAAAGAAGACCTTGCCTTCCTGCAACAAGTTTCAGACCAGGTAGCCCTGGCGCTGGAAGGCGCGCGCCTGACCGCGCAAACCCAATCGGCGCTGGCGCAAACCGAGGAGCTTTACGCCTCCACTTCGCAACTAAGCACAGCCCAATCGTATGACGATGTTTTGGAACTTCT
>DYKW01000169.1 GCA_020722405.1 Anaerolinea thermophila | reverse complement strand
TCATCCCGGTGGGCCTCCCCTGCTCAGCAGCTCCGATAGCCGGTAATTCACGCTCGTAACGCCGAAGTCGGGTTCCCGGCCGAACGGCTTTCGCACATAGGTGATGTCCACCGCCTGCTGGCCGCCTACCTGCACAATCGCCAGAATGAACTGATCCGGCTTGTTTAGTGCGGTCAGGATCTCATTCTTGGTAACGGTTATCGTGTCCACCCCCTGAACTCGTCCCTTCACCTCGATAAAGCGGAGCCGCGAATCGCCCTTCGGATCGCGCGATTCGATATCGTAGCCACACTTGTAGGCTGCCACGTCGCGGGGCTCGAATCCAAGCCCCTGTTCGGCCGCGACCACCGCCCTCATGGCGACCATTTCGATGCGCTTGGTCTCCTTGGCCTGCAACGTGGCGGTTTGCCCTCCGCTTAACCTCATGAGAAGTCCTGCCGGAACGATCAGTGCTCCGCCGATGACGTTCGGCGGAAGCGGCGAGATGCGGCGTTCCTGCTGGAGGTCCTCCATCCGCCTCTGCAGCCGCATCGTCAACTCGTCGGCCCGCTGACGGGCCTTGCCGGAGTTGATCCTTGCATTGACCTTGCCCGCCAGTTCCTGCTGTTTGAGCTGTTCCGCCCGATGGTCCCAGTAGCTGATCTCCGTCGTAAGCCTTTCCTTGACCGCAGCCATGGTCTTGTCGACCATCTGCTCTTTGCGGCCCTTAACCTCCTGCAGGTGGGAGGGCACCAGGTTCCGGACAGCATAGTCGAGGGCGCGAGATTCAATCCCGCCCCCCAGCCAGCCGGGCTCTTCTATATGCCGGATCAGGACCAGTTCCGATTCAGTGGGCGGCCGGTAGTCGAGGTATGGCGCATATCCAGCACCACGAACCTCGCCGGATGCAGTCACCTCCGCGAACTGAACCTGGCGAGAGATCACGCGCCGGTTTCCACTCCGATCCGTGCGCGCATCCTGGATGGAGTGCTCCAGGTACACGAGCGCCCGCACATCCTCGTCCAGGGAGTTCTCGTCAACCAGGATAGCGCCTTGTCGCAGGAGGTCCCGGTGCCGTTCGAGGATCAGGTCTATGGTGGCGTCGAGAAGCGGGTGGCCAGGGCAAATGAACTCTGCCAGGGGCTTTCCTGGGACGCTGATCAGTTTTTTCTCGAACGACAGGCGTTCGTATCGCATGAGGACGGGATCGCGCATGCCGATGATCCGGTCCCGGTTGCGAATGACAGCCGGAACGTGGGTCGCCTCGTAACGCTTCGGCTCCCTTTCCCGCAAGGTACCGCCAAGCCGCTTGAACGCTTCATTGAAGAAGGAGGCAACGAAATGGGGCTGGAGTCGGCGAGCCTCGGCCCGTTCCATCTCTTCCCGAATCTCCCGGACGCGGGAGGCATCCATGGAGTCGTGCGCCAGGGCGTGTTCCTCGATCAGATCGCGGAGTTTGTCCCGATCCATGGCGTTTTCGACGACCTGGTTCAGCCGCGCACGCACTTCCGGACGGTCTCCGTACCGAATGGCCTCCATGAGGAGGTTCCGCAGGGGCTTATCACCGAAAAGCAGTTTGCCGAGGATGTCGAAGACCTTTCCGCCCAGAGCCTTACGTTCCTCTTCCAACTTCTCCAGCAGACGGCGATACACATCGCCTTCCCGCGTCTTTGATGCGACGAGGTTCCAGCAGTGGCAGACCTCCGTCTGCCCGATGCGGTGGATGCGGCCAAAACGCTGCTCAAGACGGTTGGGGTTCCACGGCAGGTCGTAGTTCACCATCAGGTGCGCCCGCTGCAGGTTGATACCTTCGCCCGCCGCGTCCGTGGCGATAAGCACCTCTGTGTCTTTGTCCTGCGTGAAGAGCGATTCAGCCTTCTTGCGCTCCTCCCGGCCCATGCCGCCGTGAATGGTCACGACGGCTTCCGGTTTGCCGATCAGCGACCCGATGCGGTCCTGCAGGTAGTTCATTGTGTCGCGGTGTTCGGTGAATACGATCAGCTTGCGGCGATGACCATGGGCGTCGAACATCTCCGTCTGGTTCTGAAGAAGGCGGGACAGTTCCTCCCATTTCCGGTCAGAGTGAGACTGGCGAACCCGCAGGGCGACTTGCTCCAAATCCTTGAGAATGGCGATTTCCGCCTTTAGCTCGGCGATTGTCTGGGCCGCCGAGGCCAGATCGACAACCCGCTCTTCCGTGTTCTCGACTTCCTCATCCGGCGCGTCTTCGAGATCTTCAAGGTCATCTTCGGACAGCGCCGGGACATCCTTGTGCCAATCGATGCGGACCTCTGCGCCGCGCTTGAGGAGTTCCTCCTCGCGGCATCTCTTCTCCAGTCGCTCCCGACGCCTACGGAGCGATTGATAAATGGCTTCCGGCGAAGAGGCCAACCGACGCTGCAGGACCGTCAAGGCAAAGCCAACCGTGCCTTTGCGGCCGTCGTTGGCCAATTGTTCGGCGCGGTTGAACTCATCGCGAACATACTCCGTCACACGCTGGTACAGGTCCGCTTCACCGTCGGAAAGCTCGTATTCGACGGTGTAGGCCTTACGCTCCGGAAACAACGGACGACCGTCAAACTTGAGTAGGTCCTCCTTAACCATCCGACGCATCAGATCGCCGGCATCGATGGAATGAACGCCGTCGCGGAACTTGCCCTCGAAGCGGTCGCCATCGAGCAGCGCCATGAACAACTGAAAGTCCTCTTCCTTGCCGTTGTGCGGCGTGGCCGTCAGAAGCAGAAAATGACGAGTGAGGGCGGAAAGGATCTGTCCCAACTGGTGGCGTTTGGTCCTGCGGATTTCGCCGCCCCAGAAGGACGCGCTCATCTTGTGGGCTTCGTCGCAGACCACAAGGTCCCAATCCGTGGTCTTCAGTTTCTCCTGTACGTCCTCGTTTCGGCTGAGCTTGTCGAGACGGCAGATGGAGAGCGGGTTCTCCGCGAACCAGTTTCCGGTCCGGGCCGCCTCGTCCTTGTCATTGGTCATGATTTCGAAGGGCAGGTGGAAGCGCCGATAGAGTTCATCCTGCCACTGTTCGACCAGGTTGCCCGGGCAGACAATGAGGCACCGTTGCAGGTCGCCCCGCGCGATCAACTCCTTGATCAACAGTCCTGCCATGATAGTCTTTCCGGCCCCAGGATCATCGGCCAAAAGGAAACGAAGCGGCTGTCTGGGAAGCATCGTCTCGTAAACCGCTGTGATCTGGTGTGGCAGCGGATCGACGAGTGAGGTGTGGACCGCCAGGAGCGGATCGAACAGGTAAGCAAGGCGAATACGGTGCGCCTCCGAAACCAGCCGGAAAAGGTCGGAATCGCCATCGAAGCTCCAG
>DYKW01000168.1 GCA_020722405.1 Anaerolinea thermophila | reverse complement strand
AACCAGTTTTTTGAAGAAACCTTCGGGACGTTTCCCCTTCTTTTTGAGATGATACTGATCTTACCGTCCGTGGAAGCCCCCATCCTGCCCCAGCCGATTCCATTCCGGTGGATGGGCTCGATTTTCATTCAGTTAGGTTCTCCTGAAAATCCGGTGGCCGCCGACGATGTTTCCTTGCAGCGCGGGTAGATTTTGTACGCCCTGAACTGTGCAGTCTGTGAATTTCTCCTTAGTGTGTTTTACGCTGCCGGTGCCGCGTTTTCTTGCGTTGCTTGTGTCTCTCTGGTATAATATTGACGTAATTCCGTTGACTGGTCCGCCTGCGCGGCGTATGCTGTGGGGTTGGAGACCTGCTCAAAAATCTATACTAGAAAGGAGTAGCAGACGTCATGGGAATAGACAAAGAAACCAAGGCCCAATTGATGAGCGAGTACGGGCGTCACGAAGGTGATACCGGCTCCCCCGAGGTGCAAATTGCGTTGCTTAGTAATCGGATCACTTATTTGACCGAACACCTGCGCACGCATAAGTATGATGAGTCTTCACGGCGTGGTTTGCTTAAACTGGTCGGTCAGCGTCGCCAGTTGCTAAACTACCTGCGCCGCAAGGACTACCGGCGCTACGTCGCCTTGACTGACCGGCTAAACATTCGTCGCAAGGCATAAGAGTCGGCTGTAGGAGTAGGCCGCCGTCCAGGCCGCCTACTCTTTTTTCTGGGTATCTCTTTACTGCAATATGTGGAGATGATTAAGGGGGAAGCCACATATCCTGCTTCCCCAAAATTTCATTCGCTTGCCCCTGTGGTTAGGCATTGGTGTATGGTAAGTATGTGACAAATGTACTTGCTATACGCCAGTTCCTGACCATGGGGTACTTTCTGGAGGTAAAAAACTGTGAAACCTGAAGTAAAACAATATCGTGTTGCCATTGGTGGGCGCGAAGTGATTGTGGAAAGTGGTCACATCGCCGGCCTGGCCGGTGGCGCTGTTACTTATCGCTACGGCGATTCCATGGTGATGGCAACCGCAACGATGAGTCCCACGCCGCGTGAAGGCACTGATTTCTTCCCCCTGAGCGTGGATTACGAAGAACGTATGTATGCCGGTGGCCGTATCCCCGGTTCCTTTTTTCGCCGGGAAGGACGCCCATCGACAGAAGCCATCCTGACGGCACGTTTGATCGATCGCTCACTGCGACCACTGTTCCCGGAAGATTTGCGCAATGATGTCCAGGTTATCTTATATTCCCTCTCTGCAGATAGTGAGAATCCACTGGATATTATGGCCGTCAATGCGGCTTCCTGTGCACTCATGGTCTCTGATGTGCCCTGGAATGGTCCGGTGGGGGCAGTGCGCATCGGCCTGTTGGATGATGAATTTGTTATCAACCCCACCTTTGCACAAATTGAGACCTCAACCCTCGATCTGCGCCTGGCAGGCACAAAGGATGCCATTTTGATGGTAGAGTGTGGTGCCAACGAAGTGCCAGAAGACGTGATGGTGCGTGCATTGGCGTTTGGACACCAGGCTATTCAGCCCATCATTGTCATGCAAGAGCAAATGGCTGCCGAAATCGGCAAGCCCAATCTCGAGTATACACCCTTTGGAATTTCAGACACATTGCAGGCGCGGGTTTCCGAGATGGTTGCCGCCCGTCTGGATGAAATTGTGGCACAGGGTTACGGCAAGACGGAACTTTCTGCGGCAGTAGATGCGCTCAGAGAAGAGACACTGGTTGCTCTGGTAACCGATGAAGAGGGTGCTCCCTCGGCAAAGGATGTATCCCAAGCCTTCGAAAACGCCTACAAAAATGCCGTTCGCCGTGCCATTCTCGACCTTGGCATCCGTCCTGATGGACGCAAGACAGATGAAGTGCGCCCGATTTGGTGTGATGTGGATTTCAGCCCGCGGGCACATGGCTCTGGTCTCTTCACGCGTGGGGAAACCCAGGTGCTTACGCTGGCAACCCTCGGGACGCCGCGTGAGGCGCAAACCCTTGATAACCTGACCCCTACGGAGGCCAAGCGTTACATACATCACTACAACTTCCCGCCTTTCTCGACCGGCGAGGTGTGGCCGTTGCGTGGTGCAAAGCGTCGCGAAATTGGGCATGGGGCGCTGGCAGAACGTGCGCTGGAACCAGTAATCCCATCCGAAGAGGAATTCCCCTACACCCTGCGCCTGGTTTCTGAAGTTTTGTCATCGAATGGCTCGACCTCAATGGCTTCGGTGTGTGGCTCTACGCTGGCATTGATGGATACAGGTGTGCCGATTAAGGCACCGGTGGCCGGTATTGCCATGGGGTTGATCAAAGAAGGCGAAAAATACGCCATCTTGACCGACATTCAGGGGTTGGAGGACCACCTGGGCGATATGGACTTCAAAGTGGCCGGCACCTCAAAGGGGATCACCGCTTTGCAGATGGACATTAAAATTTCGGGTTTATCAGCCGAAATCATATCTCAGGCCTTGGAACAAGCCCGCAAGGCGCGCTTGTTCATCCTTGATAAAATGCTGGAAGTTATGCCGACACCGCGTCCTGAATTGAAGCCTTTTGTGCCTCGAATCGTCACCGTCAAAGTTCCGGTGGACAAAATCGGCGCTATCATTGGTCCGGGCGGGAAGAATATCCGTGCATTACAAGAAGAGAGCGGTACCCAAATTGACATTGGTGAAGATGGTACGGTTTTCATCGCGGCAACCAGTCAGGAAGGGGAACGCATAGCGCGTGAAAAAATCGAAATGATGGTAGATGTGCCGCAAGTCGGCCGCATTTACACCGGACGGGTAGTGCGTACAACCAATTTTGGCGCCTTTGTGGAAATTTTGCCTAACCAGGACGGGATGGTACATATCTCCCAATTGGGTGTGGGCCGCATCGACAGCGTGGAAGATGTTGTCAGGGTCGGTGATGAAATCACCGTCATGGTGACGGCTATCGACCCCCAGGGCAAGGTTCGCCTCTCCCGCCAGGCTGTGCTGGAAGGTTGGACGGTGGAAGAAGCCATCGCACAAGACCGCGGCGGTGAAAACCGCTCCAAAAAGAGCGGTGGAAGAAACCGTGATGATCGTAAGAATCGCCGCTACTAACCAGCAGGGCAATATGCACAAAATTCCCCTGGCACACTATCCCTAATGTGCCGGATAAAAACGTTCTTCCCTGAAGGGGGGAAGGGAAATTGCTGTTTCCTTTCCCCCTTTTCTCTTTTCCTGTGTCTGTTTACCGCAGAGCCTGCGGAGAACGCAGAGAATCTGGAAAGGCATTCACCACCCGGCGAATGCCTTCCTTCAGGACCCTGACATTGAAGTTGATCAGCAAGCCCACCTTGCAACCAGAAA
>DYKW01000167.1:2277-3344 GCA_020722405.1 Anaerolinea thermophila | reverse complement strand
TCAAAATCTGGCCTCGGCCGGCGACTTTTTCGCTTCAGCCGCTCAAGTCCGACATGCTCCTAGGGCCCGAAGGCCCTTTTTCTTTGTATGCCACCCGCCCGGATCAGCCCGTCTTGCCGCCTTCCTGGGCGGCGTGACGCTCCTGATGACGGCGTGCGATCGCGTCCCAGTCGATGTTGTTGCAGGCCTCGCATTCCTCCTTGAACACACCCAGCCTGACCAGCAGGGCGTGGATCTTGCAGCCCACGCAGAAGCCGAGCACGGCTTCCATCCACATGAAGCCAAGGCATAGCCAGACCAGCACCAGCGGGATCCAGAAGGGCATGAAGGTCTCGGTTTCGGGCAGCACCATGCTACCGGCGAGACCGTTGACGAACTCGGCCACCGGCACCGGGTTGAAGAACACCAGGCAGACGATGATGAAGCTCGCACCCAGCCCCCAGGCAAACCGCTTCGGGACCAACGGTTTCCACACGGCGGGCTGTTTTCTGGCCAGGAAGCTTGAAATCAGGATGGTGGGGGAGAGACGGGAGGTCGTGACCGTCATGCCGGCAAGCATCTCGAACAGGGCGTAGAACAACACCCAGGTTTGCGTGCTGTACTCCCAGGTGCGCTTGATCACCTGGGCGGCATAGATGGTGTGGCCGTCCCAGTCCGTCTCGTAGGTATCCATGATGCTGTTGCCATCGACGATCCAGTTCGTGCCGTAGATCGCATCCCACAGGGTCAGGGCCATGTAGAGCGGGATGAAGAGAAGCATGCCGGCACGGATGCGAACCGCGACATCGTTGAGGTAGACCGGGGATTCGGTGGTGTCCCGAAACCATAGATTTTTCAGTATCTGCCGCATGAGAGAGCCTTGCGAAGTGTGAAGCAATTGTTAAAGCTTAACAAAATCAGGCGCCTATTCATTAGAAAAGGCTAATTGATCTTTCTTATGGGGCTTGATGAGCACCCACCCTCGACGCATCGTGGTGGTTCTCCCGCCTATGGGCCTTCTGGGGTCAGCCCTGTCAGGGCACCTCGAAAAACCTACTGCGCGAACAACGCCATCAGGAATGGCGTTG
>DYKW01000167.1:0-2153 GCA_020722405.1 Anaerolinea thermophila | reverse complement strand
GGGATTCGCTGCGGGGCTCCTTGCGCTCCGTCCGCTCATAACGGTTTTTCGAGGAGCCTGTCAGTCGCAGGATGTTCTCCTGGGTGCACTCGAAGGCGCAGCCGGGGATCAGGCTTTCCCGAGCAAGCACCTCGTGCAGCCAGTCGGCATCCTCCCCGGTCGCGCGTTGAAGCTGAAAGCGCCGGATCCTGAAGGGGATCATGCTCAATTCGGCGAGGCATCCGTTCGCCTGGTCGAGCCTTGCGATGTAGAGGAGGCTGAGGTCTCCTCGAAAGGACTCGTAACCACCGATGCCTTCGTAGTCGTTGAGCAGGTCCCCGCAGCCGTACAGGATAAGCTTGCCGCGGTAGACCTCCAGGCCGATGGGATGGTGGCTGGAGTGACCGTGGATGATGTCCACCCCGGCAACATCGATCAGGAGGTGGGCGAATTCGCGATGCGGCTCGGGGATATGGTAGCCCCAGTTGCCTCCCCAGTGCAGCGAGGCGACCACGAGGTCGCCCGGCTGCTTTACCCGTTCGATTTCGCGGGCGATATGGTGGACTGTGCCATCGGCCAGGTCGGGCAGATGGTTCACGCCGGCGTGCATCGCCCCCGCCGCCCAGCGGGCCGGCACGCCACTGCTCTCCGCGCCCCAGGCGAAGACCAGCATGCGCCCGCCACCTGTGAGGGGCAGGACGGCAGGGGCGGCGGCCTCCCGCGCATCGTGTCCGGCGCCTGCCGTTTTCAGTCCGGCCCGATGCAGGCTGGAGAGGGTCTCCTCCAGTCCCGCCGGTCCCCAGTCGAGCACGTGGTTGTTGGCCAGCACGCAGCAGTCGATCCCTGCGGCCGCCAGGCACGGCAGGTTGGCGGGGTGCATGCGGTAGTTGATGCCCTTCGGCTCCCAATCCTCGGCGGTGGTGACGGCGGTCTCGAGGTTGATGATGCGGAGGTCGGGGCGGATCCGTTCGAGCTCGGCGAGGGCATCGCCCCAGATGTATTCCGGTGGCGCCGCGCGGGGCAGGGGACCGCTCACCCGCTCGGCTAGGTGCACATAGCCCAGCGCGGAATCCATGGCCGGCTCATGGAGCTCCGGCGAGCAGGGGTGGGGCATGATCTGGTCGATTCCGCGCCCGGTCATGACATCGCCGGTCAGGCAGAGACTTATGGTGTTGACTGCCCTGGATGGCGTGTTCGGCTGTTGCGATGCGTCAGTGTGGTGGCCCATTGCGCCTCCGATCCGGTCAGGCTCAATGCGAGCTTAGCGGTGATATGAGGTGGATGACGCGCTGAGCAGGCAAACGTGCCCGATGCTCGCTTGGCCTCCAGTGCTCGGGGCGCGGTCAGTTGCAATCCTGTGCCAGGTCGGAGCATTGGGCGTGACTTGATTGAGTGCCGCGCCAATCGGCAAAGACCTTCGGCAAGGCGTCGGCGGGGAGGGGCGGACTGAACAGATAACCCTGGTAGGTGTCGCAACCTCGCATCTTGAGAAGCTCGAGCTGGGCCTCGGTTTCCACCCCTTCGGCCAGCACCTCCAGTTCCAGGGTGTGCGCCATGTCGATGATGGCGGTCACGATGCTTCGGTCGTTGACGTCATCCGTGATATCGCGAATGAAACTGCGATCGATTTTCAGCTTGTCGATCGGCAGCTGTTTCAGATAGGCCGCCCCATGAATCCTTCGTGGAACATGACCGTGCCTTGCGGAAGGCCAGCATCAAAACGCAGCGCGAAGAAGACCTCGGGCGGCACGCCTTCAAGCACGAGCCCCGGAACGTGCTCGAAACCGAACTGGGTGTAATACGCTGGATGCCCCACCACGCAGCAACCACCCGAGCCCAAGGCCTTCAAGCGAGCCAATCCCTCACGCACAAGCGCCTTGCCGATCCCCTGACGCTGGTATTCGGGCAGTACCGAAAGGGGACCAAGCCCATACCAGCCCGGCGTGCCATCCTGGATTTTCACCGGAGAGAAGGCGACATGACCCACCACACGGCCATCGATCTCCGCCACCAGCGACACCGTCAATGCCTTGGCCGCACGCAGCGCCGCGATAATGAATTGTTCGGTGTGGTTGCTGACCTCAAGGGTTTTCCTGAATCCGTGGACATCAAAGTCGAACCCTTTCCTGTGATCTGTCCGGCATGAAATTTTTGCCGGACAGACCGGTTGATGT
>DYKW01000008.1:8829-21929 GCA_020722405.1 Anaerolinea thermophila | reverse complement strand
TTGAAAGGAGGTGATGTTCACACGAAAAAGCACCCATTTTTCTCAGATTGTATTGAGTGACGCGCTGCAATTTGACGCGTGCAAAATGAAAATTCGGAAATTCCTATTCTTAAAGAGAAGATTGTGATGAAAATTAAATTCTGGATTGTTTTGGCGATTGCTTTTGTGTTTGTTTTAGGGGCTTGTGCCTCTCAACCGGCCGCCGAAAAACCCGCCGAAGCAAAACCCTTCCGCGTGGCGGTAGTGATGCCCAGCACCATCAACGACCTGGCTTTCAGTTAGAGCATGTACGATGCCTTGAAAACTGTCCAGGCCAGTATGGGCGGCGAGTCAGCAATGGAGATTGTGTATTCTGAAAGCATGTTTGTCGTCGATGACGCCGCGGCTGCAATTCGTGACTATGCTGCTGAAGGCTACGATCTGGTGATTGCCCATGGCTCACAGTATGGCTCTTCGTTGCAAGAAATTGCCCCCGATTTTCCCGAAACCAGTTTTGCCTGGGGTACAACGGTGAACACTTTTGCCGATGAGGGCATCAATAACATCTTTGCTTATGAAGCCCGCTCTGAAGAAGGCGGCTATGTCAATGGTGTTATCGCTGCCAATCTCTCGGAAGAGCGGCATCTTGGGCGTGATTGGCCCCATCGAGACTGGCGATGCTAAGCTGTATGTGGATGGCTTCGTCGCCGGCGCCAAAGCGGCCAACCTCGACATCACCGTGAACGTGAATTACATTGGCTCCTTCTCTGATGTAGCCCTGGCTTCGGAAGCTGCCAATACCCATATTTCAGCAGGCGCAGATGCGCTTACCGGTAGCGCTCAGATGGTTGTTGGCGCGATTGGAGTCGCGAAAGAGGATGGTGTGCTGTGGTTTGGCACCCAGGCTTCGCAAACCTCTCTGGCCCCGAGTATTGTCGTCGCCAATCAGGTTTATCATTGGGAAGTGGTGCTCAATGATATGATTGCGCTGATACAAAAAGGCACCTACGGCGGCAAAGCCTATACCCTTACGCTTGCTAATGGCGGTCTGGTGATGGAGTATAATCCTGAATTTGAAATTCCTGCCGTTGCCGATGAAACCGTTCAGGGCATTATCGATGGCAGCATTACCATCGATGTAGGCAAATAATCACCCCCAATCTGTTTGCCAACCCCTTTCGCCCTTTTCTGTGATTACGGTAAGGGCGAAAGGGGCCGCAGCGGTCAAGACTTTATCAAGATTGCAAAAATGTGCTGGAAATACTTTCTGTGTTCTTTGTAGCAATTCTCGCCAGCCTCAATAGGATTATGAACCGTACCGATACGCTTCCTTCTGGCCATACTCGCATTGAAACGCTCGAAATGCGGGGCATTACCAAACGCTTCCCCGGCGTAGTGGCAAACTATAAGGTCGATTTCGATGTCCACTCAGGCGAAGTGCATGCCCTCTTGGGTGAAAATGGCGCAGGCAAAAGCACCTTGATGAAAGTCTTGTACGGGATGTACAGTGCCGAAGAGGGCGAAATTCGGCTCAATGGCGAACGTGTCTACATCAATTCACCCACCGATGCCATCGAAGCCGGAATTGGCATGATCCATCAACACTTTATGCTGGTAGAAACCCTGACCGTGGCAGAAAATGTGGCCCTCGGTTTGCCGTCTTCGCGTGGCTTTTTAACGGATATCGACAAAGTCTCTGAAAGAATTATCAAATTGGGCGAGATTTATGGCCTTAAAGTTGATCCGGGCGCGTATATCTGGCAGTTATCGGTTGGTCAACAGCAGCGTGTAGAGATCATCAAAGCCCTTTATCGTGGTGCCGCCCTGTTGATTCTCGATGAACCAACCGCCGTGCTGACGCCACAGGAAGTCGATGAGTTTTTTGGCATCATGCGCCAGATGGTTGCGGATGGGCACGCCCTGATTTTCATCTCACACAAATTGCACGAAGTAATCAACATCAGCCAGCGGGTCACCGTGCTGCGCGATGGCCGCAAAATTGGCACCCGCCAGACAGCCGACACGACGAAATCTGACTTGGCAAACTGGATGGTTGGCCGTGAAGTGAGTATGACGCGGAAATTGGTCAACACAGACCACCATACCCAACAGCGCCTGGTGTTGGAAAATATCTCGTGCGATAGCGACCGCGGCACTTCGGCACTGAAGAACGTCAATTTGTCTGTGCGCTCGGGCGAGATTTTAGGTGTTGCAGGGGTGTCTGGGAACGGTCAGCGCGAACTGGCTGAGACTATTACCGGGTTGCGCCCCTCCACGCAGGGGCACATCTATCTCGAAGGCGAGGACATCACTCACCTCTCACCTGGAGAAATTACCGAACGCATGGTGTCCTACATTCCAGAAGAACGCATGCGTGACGGTATGATTAAAAATTTCACCATCGCCGAAAACATGATATTGCGAGAGCATAACAAAGCCCCCTTTGCCCAGAACGGCTTTCTGAAACTAAAAACCATCGCTGCCCACAGCGATAAACTCATCCGCGATTTTAACGTCAAGGCTCCCTCACGCGAAACGCTGGCGAAAAATCTATCGGGCGGCAATATCCAAAAAATCGTTTTGGCGCGTGAGATCTCGCGCAAACCGCGCCTGTTGGTGGCCGCGCAGCCAACCCGCGGCCTCGATATTGGCGCCACCGAATATGTTCACGAACAACTCTTGGAGCAACGCCGTGACGGCACCGCCATTTTGATGATTTCGGAAGACCTGGATGAAGTCATAGCGCTCTCCGACCGCATCGCGGTGATTTTTGAAGGCGAAATCATGGGCATCCTTCCCCATGAAGAAGCCACCCCCGAAAAACTTGGCCTACTGATGGCGGGTGTAAAGGAAGAAGGAGTACAAACTGCATGACACATTTTCTTGGTTATCGTTGTTCTGTTTGTGGCGCACAATATGCTCCCGATGAAGTGACCTACACCTGTCCCGCCGATGGCGGCAATCTGGACGTGGTGTTGGATTACGCGGCCTTAAAGCGCCGTGGGATGGCCGATTTGATTATTGCGGATGACCGCTCCCTGTGGCGCTACCTGCCCCTATTGCCTGTCCGCGACCCAGGAGGGGAACAAACGCCCTTACGGCGGGCCGGCGGCACCCCGATGTATGCCCCGCCCTTATTGTCCCGCAACCTGGGGCTGGCGCATTTGTGGATCAAGGACGAAAGCCCCAACCCGACCGCCTCCTTCAAAGATCGTGCCTCTGCGGTGGTGGTGGCGCGTGCCCGCGAAATTGGCGCCGAGGTGGTGGTGACCGCTTCTACCGGCAACGCCGGCGCCGCCCTGGCAGGTATGGCTGCCGCCGTTGGGCATCAGGCGGTCATCTTTGCGCCGCGCACTGCGCCACCGGCCAAAATCGCCCAATTACGCGTCTTTGGGGCGCAAGTTTTGTTGGTGGATGGGAACTACGACGCCGCTTTCGACCTATCCATCGAGGCCGCCAACGCCTTTGGTTGGTATTGCCGCAACACAGGCTACAACCCTTTCACGGCGGAAGGCAAGAAGACGGCCGCCTTCGAAATCTGGGAACAACTACGCGGCCGGCTTTCCCCTGCCCGGCGGCTGAGCGTCTTCGTCTCGGTGGGGGATGGCAACATCATCAGCGGCTTGCACAAGGGTTTCAAAGACCTGCATGCCCTGGGCTTGCTGGATGAAATCGGCGGTATGCCGCGCATTTTCGGGGTACAATCCGAAAATTCGGCGGCCATTGCCAACGCCTTTGCCGCCGGTACGGAAGAAATCGAACCGGTACACGCCACCACCCTGGCGGATAGCATCTCGGTAGATTTGCCGCGTGATGGCCTGCGTGCGGTGCGGGCTGCCACCCAGACCGGTGGTGCGTACCTCACCGTCAGTGACGAAGCCATTTTGCAGGCCATCCCGGCTCTGGGGCGTGTGGGCATCTTTGCCGAACCGGCCGGGGCAACCGCTTATGCCGGGCTGGCCGTTGCCGTGCAGCAAGGGCTGGTTGTCCCTGAAGAGCCGGTGGTGGTCATCAATACCGGCAGTGGCCTGAAGGATGTCAAATCGGCCATGCGCGCCGCCGGAGAAGCCCCCATCATTGAGCCGACCCTGGCCGCCGTCCGGCGGATCATGGCTGTGTAGAGGCTGCCCTCTGCGCGCGAGAATAATTCATTTCTCTTTACCTCATGAAGCAATCTACAGAGAACCCCACCCTCTCGATTATCGCTCCCATCTACAACGAGTATGACAACTTGCCCGAACTGTACCGTCGGGTCAGGCAAACCATGGAATCCACGGGGGAGACATGGGAACTGGTGCTGATTGATGATGGCTCCAGCGATGGCTCAACCGAACGCATTCGCGCCTTGGCACGCCAGGATGCCCGCGTGCGCCCGGTGATTTTTGCCCGCAATTTCGGCCACCAACTGGCCGTCACCGCCGGGTTGGATTACAGCCATGGACAAGCGGTGGTCATCATTGATGCCGACCTGCAAGACCCGCCCGAACTCATCCCTGAGATGATGGCAAAATGGCGGGAAGGTTACGAAGTAGTGTATGCGGTGCGCACGGAACGTGAAGGCGAAACCTGGTTCAAGAAAACCACGGCCGCCTGGTTCTACCGCATCATCTACCGCATTACAGATGTAGACATCCCCAGGGATAGCGGTGACTTCCGACTGTTGGACCGCAGGGTCGTGGATGTGCTGAAAACCATGCGAGAGCGGCACCGCTTCTTGCGTGGCATGTCCGTATGGGTTGGCTTTCGGCAGATTGGCCTGCCTTACAAGCGGGCTGCCCGCTTTGCCGGAGAGACCAAATACCCGCTGCGCAAAATGTTGCGCTTTGCCAGCGATGCTATCACCGGATTTTCCTACTTCCCGTTGCAACTGGCGACGTATATTGGCTTTCTTTCGGCGGGTCTCAGCACAATTGCCATTCCGGTTGTCATCATCCTACGCCTGGCCGGTTCACAGGCTTTCTTTGGGCAGGCCACTACCTTGATTGCCGTGCTTTTCCTGGGTGGCGTACAACTCATTTCTCTGGGTATTCTGGGCGAATATATCGGCCGTCTGTACGATGAGGCCAAAGGTCGCCCTTTATACGTAACGCGCGAAACGCCGGATGATTTCCGGTCGCAAACCACGGAAGACAACTCACAATCCCTTTCTCAATAATTCACAACTTATATGATAGATCTCACTGTTTACCCCGATAGATTGCAGCGCGCCGCACAACGCGCCCGCGAACGTAATATCATCATCCCCACCTTTGCGCAGATGAAGAATCCGGCCCTGATTCCCGATGACATCAAGGCCGAACTGCGCAACATTGGCCTGTGGGACGTACATCCTCGCAACCTGTTCCGCATCACCTGGCACAACGAACCGCTGCCTCATGGTGGTGGGTTTGGCGGCGTAAATATCATCGAACTGCCCTCTAGCCTGACCGGCGTGCCGGCGCGCATCATTGCCCTGGTGGGCAAGTGGTTCCCAACCGGCGCGCACAAGGTGGGCGCAGCCTTTGGCTGTCTGGTGCCGCGTTTGGTTACCGGGCAATTTGACCCGACCACCCAAAAGGCAGTTTGGCCCTCCACCGGAAACTACTGCCGTGGCGGGGCGTACGATTCCGCCTTGTTGGCCTGCGAGTCCATCGCTATTTTGCCGGAAGGTATGAGCAAGGAACGCTTTGATTGGCTGGCGAATATCGCAGGTGAAGTCATCAAAACCCCGGGGAGCGAGTCCAACGTCAAGGAAATCTTCGATAAATGCTGGGAATTGCGCGCTTCTGGTGAAGACTTGATGATTTTCAACCAGTTTGATGAGTTCGGCAACGCTTTGTGGCATTACGAAGTGACCGGTACTGCCATGCTCGAAGTGTTGGAGCAGGTGCTTGGGCCGCAGGATACCTTCCGTGGTATGGCCTCCGCCACCGGCTCGGCCGGTACCATTGCCAGTGGCGATCGGCTGAAAGAGGTCTTTCCGGCCAGCAAGATTGCCGCCAGCGAGGCGCTGCAATGCCCGACGCTGCTTGAGAATGGCTTTGGTGCCCATCGCATCGAGGGCATTGGCGATAAACACGTACCCTGGATTCACAATGTCAAGAACACCGATTTGGTGGTAGCGATTGACGATAACGCGGTGGTCAACCTGGCACGGTTGTTCAACGAACCCGCCGGCCGGGCGTACCTGGTTTCCCAGGGTGTGCCGGAAGAGATTGTCTCACAACTCGATTTGCTGGGCTTTTCCGGCATTTCCAACGTGCTGACGGCCATCAAGATGGCGAAGTATTACGAGATGGATGAACACGATGTGGTGCTGACCGTGTTGACCGACTCGATGGAACTCTACGAGAGCCGCTTGAAAGAAATGCACGCTGAACATGGCGAATACACCGAGCAGGATGCCGCCGTTGACTTCGCCCACTGGCTGCACGGCCAGAGCACCGATAACATGCTGGAATTGCGCTATTCCGACCGCCGCCGGGTGCACAACTTGAAGTACTATACCTGGGTAGAGCAACAAGGCAAGACCTACGAAGAAATTCAAGCGCAGTGGTACAACCGTGACTATTGGAATGCTTACCGCAGCAAGACCGATGAAATCGATGCCCTGATTACCGAGTTCAACGCCCGTGTGAAGGCTGATTAGCACTGCCCGATATTTGCACTTTGGCAAACCGCCTTTCGGCAACTTCGAAAGGTGGTTTGTTTTTGGAAACCATGCAATATGCGGTGATTGCCCACGACGCCAATCGCAAAAGATTTGTCTGGAGAAGGCCTTCACAACCGCCCAGGAGCGCAATTTTTACCCGTCATTGGCATCTTCTCAAATTTTGGGGTAACCAAAAACCTTAACGCAAAGCCGCAAGGACATAAAGGAATAGCAGATGTGGCTCCCATGCCACCGGGTTATAGGGGCGAAAGGCTTTTTGCCTAATCCAGGTTAACCGGATAGTCGAGTGGTCTGGTCGTCGGGTAGTCGGAGCATTAGGTGATTGGGTAGGCATACGGGCAGACGGTGTGCAGCGCAGATGGCGTGCAGCCGGCTTCCAGCCGGTGTCGGCTACCCGCTGAAGGCTGACGCCTGTTGCCTATGTTGGCGCCTCTGTGGTAAAAAAACGCTGGCTCATCAGGAATTAGCGTGGCGCACCGACAGGTGTAGGGCGGAATTAATTCCGCCCTACGGTGCGCTGCTTATGAGGGCGCACCACAGGAAATCCCAAAGAGCCAAAAATGCTCAGCCCTTCCAGGTTATCGAAATAGTATAAGATTTTGTGTAAAAGACGCTGAGTTATGTTCCAAAAACTTTGTTTTCCTTCGTGTATCTGGTAAAATTATATGTCAGTCAAGTGTCGGAGCGTGCCTCCTAAACCATATTCGCGATGTGTAGCGATTCTCGAATCTATTCCCTTATCCCGGATGTCGCCCGAATGGGTGAGCATATTTGGGGGGGGAGATTTTAATGGCATGTGCGCCACCCCAAACATCCGTGACCATGTCTTCCAGGATTACCGATGACCGATTTCGATGCTTTTCGCTGTGCCCTTTCCGGGCTGTTGTCATGGGAGGAATGGGCGACCATGCGGACACTGGTAATCCAATCCATGCGTAACTACCGTATTAATCTCGTTTCTTATTTGGCGGTACGCACGGGCAATTTTCTTGAAGTGAGTAAAATTTGATATGTCCACTATGCAACCACTGACCTTAGAGAAACTGTTGGCTCCCGACGAAGTTCGATCTTTTGCTGGTTATTATTGGGTATTTGTGAATGGGACGAATGCCTACAGGGCCGGGCAAGTGTCCTTGGCTTCTGTCACCGATGAGCAGGCTGAAGCCGAGGTAGGAGATGGTCGTCTCAACTATCGGGTTGAGTTCCAGGTATCTAATAATCGTTTGATTTCCTCTTGTACTTGCTCCAGGGGAAAAAAGGAACAATGGTGTACTCACAAGGTTGCTGCCGGGATGGCAGTGTTCGAGTATCTTGAAAACCAACGCCGTAAAAAATGGCAATATCGTCTCGAAAACCTCGCAAAGATAAACACAAGGCACCGAACGAAGCAGCGTGTGCCTTACTGGTTGTTTGTGGGATTGGTGCATACATACGATAAGATTTACCTCCAGCCCTATAGGCTGTGGTTTACAAAAATGCCGGCAGATATCTGGCCATCTGATGCTTCGCTTACCCCAGACCTGCTCACACAATTGGTGTCGCACAATCCCTGGATGACAGATTACATCAAGCCTTTCCAGAAGGGAAGCGACCTGGAAAATTGTGTCAATCTTCCGCCTACAGCCTATTCGGCTATCAATGTTCTCCAGCAATCCTTGAGCGTGTGGAATACCGCGCAAAGGTATTATTATTCCCCGAATTCGGTTTATGATCTTGGGATGCTCATTGACCTTGTCTTGAGGGAGAATATTCCCCTCTTTTACATACCCAATGAGAAATTTGAACAAATGGAGTCCGTCTCTGTATTTGTTGATGTGCATCCGGTATTGAAGATAGGTCGCGCCAAGCAGGGGTTAGATGGCAAAATCGTTTGGCAGGGCACAGACCTGACCGGTGTAGTGCAAGCGCTCGAGACACAATTGACAGATGTCACCCTCCTAACGTCTAGTTCTCCTATTTGGGGAGTAAAGCAAAACGTTCTTGTGCGTTTTCGCGAGGAACTCTCGGAAAGTGCACTGCGAGACTCGGTTGAAATCGAAGGCCATTTTCAAATTCCCCCGGAAGAACTCTCTGAATTTTCGGCTGCTACCTCTGCACTGTCAAATTCGAACATAGATTTTCTAGCCGAAGGTGCTACCGAAACCCAGGTTCAGGGTGATTTTGTCCCCCGCCTTTATCTAGCCGAAGAAAATGGAGAATTTCAAGCACAATTGCATTTCGCGTACGGTGAACATGCGCTTCCTTATGCAAAAGATGCCCCTGAACATGTCCGGCTCTTCGAGCCCGAAACCTGGGAGGTTGTTTCCATCGACCGCCAGATAGAAAAAGAGCAAGAACTATATGACAACCTGCGTAGTGCCCGCTATGGCCTCAAGCGTAGCCCCAATAACTATGCCGACAATGTTTTTTTATTGCGCGCCAAGGTAGATGTCGTTGACTTCTTGCTAAAAAAGGTACCTCGTTTGTTAGAAGAGGGCTTCGAGATCTATGGAGAAGAGAATCTCAAATCGGTGCGCGTCAACCGGCACCCCCCTTCTATCTCCATGAATATCACCTCCGGTATCGACTGGTTTGACTTGCAAGCGGCAGTCAAGTTCGGAGATACAGAAGCGAACTGGAAAGACGTCCGCTGGGCGATCCGCAAGCAGGAGCGTTTCATCAAACTGACCGATGGTTCGATTGGCGAGATTCCTGAAGAATGGATAAAACGCTACCGCCGCCTGTTTGGCGTGGCCGAGGAAACCGAGGACGGCTTGCGGGTTGATGATCAGCAGATTCTTCTTCTTGACCAATTGCTCGAAGACCTTGACGAATTCCATGTAGATGAGGAGTTTCAACGTCGCCGGGAGCGGTTGCGCAACTTTGGCGGCATCCAGAAAGTGCCGCTGCCGGAGGGTTTTGTCGGCGAATTGCGCCCGTATCAAGTCGCCGGTTACCATTGGTTGCATTTCTTGCACGAGTACGAGCTTGGCGGTTGCCTGGCCGATGATATGGGACTGGGAAAAACCGTCCAGGTGTTGGCCTTTTTGCTTTCCCTGCGTGAAAGCGGTCATGCCCAGGCGCCTGATTTGATTGTGGTGCCACGTTCCCTGCTGGTCAACTGGCAGCGAGAAGCCGCTCGGTTTACTCCCACGCTCAAGACGATGTTGCATTTTGGGCAGACAAGGACGAAAGAAAACCCGTCTTTCGGAGCGTATGACCTGGTAGTTACCACTTACGGCACGCTGTTGCGTGATGTCCGATTGTTGCGTGAATATCGTTTTCACTATGTCGTGCTGGATGAATCCCAAAACGTCAAAAATCCATTGGCAAAGACCAGCCGGGCTGCTCGTCGTCTGAATTGCGATCACCGTTTGGTGATGACCGGCACACCCGTTGAAAATACCACCTTCGAGTTGTGGTCGCAGTTTGCTTTCCTTAACCCAGGCTTACTCGGCAGTTTGGAGTACTTCAAGGAGGAGTATGGCATGCCCATCGAGAAAAAGCAAGATGAAAGTGTTGCCACCTCCCTGCGGCGCATGGTTTATCCCTTCATTTTGCGCCGCACCAAAGACCAGGTAACCCCGGAATTGCCGCCGCGCACCGAACGCATCATCTATTGCGACATGGAATCGGCGCAGAAAAAATTCTACCTGCACACACGTGATTACTACCGTGCCCAATTGCTTGGCATTCTCGATGAAAAAGGCATGGATAATGCCCGCATGAAAATCCTCGAAGGCTTGCTGCGCTTACGCCAGATTTGCAACCACCCCAAACTGGTGAAATCGAACTTTCGTGGAGATTCTGCTAAGATGGAAGCCGTGGTTGAAATCCTGGAAACCTTACACGGAGAGGGGCACAAAGCGCTGGTTTTTTCGCAGTTTGTCCAAATGCTCACGCTCTTGCGCCAGGAACTTGATGCGCGCCACATTCCCTACGAGTACCTGGATGGGAGTACCACCAACCGCCAGACACGTATTGACCATTTCCAAAGCGATGAAAGCATTCCCTTCTTCCTGATCAGTCTCAAAGCCGGCGGCGTAGGGCTAAATCTGACGGCGGCCGATTACGTGTTGCACGTTGACCCCTGGTGGAATCCGGCGGTTGAAATGCAGGCCACCGACCGTACCCACCGTATCGGGCAGGAAAAGCCGGTCTTCGTGTATAAATTTATCACTCGTGATTCAGTGGAAGAAAAAGTGCTCCAACTCCAGGAACGGAAGAAAGCGCTGGTAAGCCAACTTATCAGTACCGAGGGCGCTTTCTTCAAGAATTTGACTGCCGATGATGTTTCCGTGTTATTTGGTGAGTAACCCGCCATGTTAAGTCCAACCTCTCTCATCCTGGTGGCCTACCTGCCCTCCCCAAGGGATCTGGAAATTGCCCGGATTTTGGGGTGGTACCGTATCCCCTTGCGCACCGCCCCCAAAGTGGTTGCCGCGGACTACCTGGCTCTCTATCAGCCGGCTAGTTTTGGGGCGCGTGGGGGGCGCATTGAGTACGTCGCTGAAGTACGCGGACATGAACTTGTCACCCGCCTTGAATTGCTGCGCGACGAACCCGACCATCCCCGCGCGCATGAAGAATACTATAAAATCCAGCTGGGTACCCTGGAAAAACTGCCGCAACCCATTTTGGCGGATAAATGGCGCCGTCTAACGTTTCTCTACACTACCGGCGAGTATTTGCAAAACGCCCGTACGCTGCATGACCTGGTGGTGCAAAATGAAGAGCGCAACTCGCTCTGGAAAGCACTGCGCGAACGCGGCGAATCTTCCGGCCAATACCACACCGAGACAGCCGACATTCCACCGGAAATTCTGGCCTTGCTTCTCGGTCAGATGCCGGATACAACCTCCTGATGCCATGACGAAAACCCTCATTCGAAACGGAACCCTGGTCACCGCTGCGGAGACTTTCCCGGCGGACATCCTCATCGACGGGGAACACATTGCCGCCATTGGCCAAAACCTTTCAGCCCTAGATGCCGAAGTGGTGGATGCCGGCGACAAGCTGGTGCTGCCCGGTGGAGTGGATGCCCATACCCATTTCGACCTGGAGATGTTCGATACCGTCTCCTCCGATGATCACTACACCGGACACAAAGCCGCGGCCTTTGGCGGGACCACCACGGCGATAGATTTTGTCCCCCAGACACCTCCCAGCAATGGCCAAACGGATGGTTTTCGCCGAGACGTGGAAACCTGGTGGCGCAAGGCCGAGAAAGCCGCCATTGACTACGGCTTCCACATGAACCTGACCTTCTTCGATGAACAGGTGGCGCGCCACATTCCCGACCTTTTGGAGATGGGCATTACGACGCTCAAGGTCTTCACCGCGTACAATGGTCGCTTGCGCCTGGATGATGAAAGCATCTTTCGAGCCTTGCGCATAGCCAAAGAGCATGGCATGTTGGTTATGCTTCATGCCGAGAATGGCGACGTCATCGAAGTCTTGACGCGTGAAGCCCTGGAAGCCGGACATACTTCTCCGGAGTGGCACGCCCTCACCCGTCCCCCCCAGGGCGCCGCCGATGCCATCTTGCGGGTAGGGGGCATGGCTGCCCATTTGAATACACCGCTTTACGTGGTCCACATGAATACCGCTTGGGGCGTCGACATTCTGCAATACCTGCGCCAACATGGCGCTCCTGTGATGGGGGAAACCTGTCCACAATACCTGTTCTTCACCATCGACCACCTGCGTCGCCCCGATGGTGCTAAGTGGATTTGTTCACCCCCCATGCGCACCGCCGAAGACAATGCTCGCTTGTGGGAAGGCCTTGCGCAGGGTATCTTGCAAACCATAGGAACCGACCATTGCCCGTTCTTTTTCGATGGCACGCATCCCATCATTTACGAAGGGCGTCCGGTTGCCATTCCCGGCAAAGAATTGGGGCGTGATGACTTCACCAAAATTCCCAATGGCCTGCCAGGGGTACAAGACCGCCTGCCGGTTTTGTGGACCGAAGGCGTTGTCAAGGGACGTCTCACCCCCAATCAATTTGTAGCCTACACTGCTACCAACCCCGCCAAAATTTTTGGTCTGTATCCACGAAAAGGTGCGTTGGTGCCGGGTGCCGATGCCGACATCGTTTTGTGGGACCCGGCAAAGCGCGTCCGCTACGGGGTGGCGTATTCCCATCAGCGTACCGATTACAACCTGTACGAAGGCTGGGAATTGACCGGTTACCCCGACAAGGTTTTCCTGCGCGGTCACCTGATTGTAGATGGCGAACACTGGCTAGGCCGCCGTGGGATGGGGCAATACCTGCATCGTCAGATGGGCGAAATCTTGTAAAACTAAGGTGAATGGTGGCATATCGCAACTTCTTGATAATTCCAGGGAGCGGTTTGCTATTTTGTAGTCGCGTAGTCAGGTAGTTCGATAGTTCGATAGTTCGATAGTTTTACATTCCGCACTTTACACTTCACACTTTTCACTCTACACTTCACACTTCACACTTTTCACTCTACACTTCACACTT
>DYKW01000008.1:0-8729 GCA_020722405.1 Anaerolinea thermophila | reverse complement strand
ACACTTTTCACTCTACACTTCACACTTCACACTTTTCACTCTACACTTCACACTTCACACTTTTCACTCTACACTTCACACTTTCGCGGTCAGATGGATCACTATTCGCTGACGGCTGATACCTGACGCCTGTTCGCTAATACTGGAGTGCTTTTGCAAACTCGACGTATTACGTTGCGCCCAATGGAAGGCTCCTGGTGGGCGATATTCACAGCCTTGCTTTTGCTATTCTGGGGTGCGCTTTGGTTGCTGACCACGCGTCTACCATTGACCCTTTCTCTGCCGATTTGGTGGCCGCGTGGCAGTGTGATCTTTCGGTTGACCCCGACATCCTGGCCATACGCCCAGGCACTTACCGCGCTCGCCCTGGCAATCTTGCTCACCTCACCGGTTGGTGATGTGACGCGCTGGCAGGCCTGGGGAGGAACGTTGCTGCTTTTGTTTGGCGGCCTGGCTGCGGTCACTGCTGCCAATCCGCTCACCCTGGTGCTCTCCTGGCTGGTGCTTGATGCACTGGAATTGACCACCCTCAGTTTGCAAATTCACGTCAGCGCCTTACGAGAACAGATTGTAGCCATATTTTCGGCGCGCCTGACCAGTATCCTGCTGTTTTTGTGGGTTTCCGCACACTACCCATTGGGGTTTGACAGTTTGCCAGGCCGCTGGAATGCCATTCTCCTGTTGGCCGTAGGTATGCGCCTGGGCGTTTTCCCCTTGCATATCCCCTTTCTTCAAGATGCTGCGCCGCGACGCCGCGGGCTGGGCACCATGTTGCGCCTGACCGCGCCAATTGCCAGCCTGGGGTTGCTGGTTCAAATTAGCGCCAATGGGTTCCCTGCAGGTTGGGTCGCGCCATTGAATTGGGCTGCTTTTCTGGCGGGCTTGTTTGCCGCCCTGTTTTGGGTGACCGCCGACGATGAATTGGCCGGGCGCCCCTTCTGGGTGTTGGGAATGGCGGCCTTGTCTATCCATGCCGCTTTGCAATCCAACCTGCAAGATAGCGTGACCTGGGGTGTAGTTATGCTGTTGGGGGGCGGTCTCATCTTCCTGTCATCCTTGCGCGATGCGACGCTCATGTGGGTGCCATTACTAGCGACGACACATTTGCTTGGGCTGCCCTACACCCTGACCGGTGGCATAACCCATGCGTCGGGGCATGGGTTATGGATGATTGGTGGGTGGGTAGTGCAGGTTTTGATGGTCGTGGGGTATATCCGCCACCTGTGGCCGGTACGGGTCGTTTTGCCTGCCGCCACCGGAGAGCGCATTCTGTATGCCTTTGGCATGATTGTGCTGTTGGTTAGTGCCTGGGGGATTCCAGGCTTATCGGGTTGGCGTGTTGGAGAAATACACCTGTCGCACCCTATAGCCTTTGCATTTGCAGGTGGTTTATGGCTTTTGGTACGAAAGCGTATAACCTTATCTGTCAATCTATCGCGCACCTGGTTGGGGCACTTCCTGTCCCTAAATTGGCTGTACCTTCTGATTTGGCGTGTGTATACCCTGCTTTCGCGCATTGCTGAGACGTTCACACAGGTGCTGGAGGGGGAGGGCGGCCTGCTGTGGATGCTGGTCATCCTTCTGGTGTTGCTGTCTGCATTCCAGTTTGCTCAGGGAGGTACGCCATGATGACATCCGGGGCAAGTGTGCTGTTGATTTTCAGTGGCGTGGGGTTGTTGTTGGTACCGCGCGACAGGCAAGCCGCGTTGCTCCTTGTCCTGCAATACGCTGCTGCGGCCTGGCTGGTCGTGCAGATGTGGCCGCCGCGCATGGCATGGATTAAAGTAATTGCCGGGTGGGCGGCCGTGCTGATTTTGTTTCTCTCGGCGCGTCAGAATACAACCGATGAAAACCGACACACCGGCTTTGGTTCCGCTTTGTTTCGCCTGTTCACCAGTCTGTTGGCTTTGCTGGCACTTTTCTCACTCTTGCCAACGGTGAGCTATGCTATCCCTGGCATTGCCCCCCTGACACTGGCGGGCGCCATGTGGCTGATATTGAGTGCCTTATTGCAGTTGGGTTTTACGCTACACCCCTTGTACACCGCCGTCGGGTGGCTAACGTTATTGACCGGTTTCGAAATTTTGTATGCGTCTGTAGAACGTTCTACGTTGATTGCCCTGCTTCTGGCCGGGCTGCATTTGGCGCTGGCATTAGCCGGTGCCTACATGCTCTCTAAGTTAGGGCAGGAGGCGGCTGAGGAATGAACGCCGTTCTTTTGTGGGTGCTCCTACCGGCCGCGATAGGTGGTTTTTCGCTATTTTTGCCGCGCCGTCTTTCGTTATGGCTCAGCGGTGGTGTGGCGGTTTTGTTGGCGCTGGCTGCACTTTTCGTGCGCATTGGTCAGCCGCTGCCGTTTGTTGGATTACCGTTGGATGACACCTTATTCTTTTTCGGGCGCAGCATTGTTGTGCAGGAGGCCGCCCGCCCCTGGTTGGTTTTTTGGTTTGCCGGTTTGACCCTATGGTTGCTAACCGCATTGGCGTGGGGGAGTGAGCGTTTCCTAGGCAGCACAGCGCTTATCAGTCTCTCGTTGTGGATTGCTGCCTTGGGCGTACAACCCTTTGTCTACGCGGCCATTTTCATTTTCCTATCTGTCTTACTCTGGTTGCCGGTATTGTTGCCTGCCTGGGGTCAGGCAACGCGCGCCGTTCAACGCTTCTACACCCTGCAACTCCTGGCGGTGCCTTTTCTGCTGTTTGTTGGCTGGATGTTGGCCGGCGTAGAGTCCTTACCAGGACAAGGCGCACTGGCGCAGCGGGCTGGGGTGTTGTTGGCGTTGGGTTTTGCATTTTTGCTGGGCGTTTTCCCCTTCCACACCTGGTATCCGGCGCTGATGGAGTTTGCACCTGTTGGCGGAGCCGGTCTGTTGCTGACCTTTTTCCCGACGGTTGCACTGCACATGAGCGCACTTTTCTTGGATCGTTACGCCTGGCTACATGAGTCCCCGCAAACCGTCGCTTACCTGCTGCTGGCCGGACGAATGACCTTCGCGGCCGCCGGATTACTGGCCGCACTGGATTCCAACCTGAAGCGCATTTGGGGGTATACCCTGATGGCAGCCACCGGCAGCATGGTGATAGCCCTGGGACATTTTCCCCAGCAAGGTATCGGTCTGTTGGCCACCATGCTGCTGCCGTATGCTCTGACATCCTGGTTGGGGACTTTCGCATTGGCACACCTGTCCGGAGAAATGCACTTTCGAGATGTGCAAGACCTGGCGCGTCGTAAACCCTGGGTAGCAGCGGGCATCCTGGTGGCCTTTTTCTCTTTTGGTGGGTTACCCTTGTTGGCGATTTTCCCTACCCGCCAGGTGCTATGGCAGGCAGAATCGGGCTCCATCTGGATGCTCGTCGGACAGATGGGTTTGTGGGCGGCTTCCTTGCGCACCCTGAACGTTTTTCTGATGGAGAAGCCTGCTGCCGAGGGGGAGCCGTCCCCCTGGGGGACGCGCCTCCTTTTGGGGTTCGGGATCAGCCTCAACTTCCTGGTGGGCCTGTTTCCCCGGGTTTTCCTGCCCCTCATGGGCTTCCTCTCAGGCATCTTCGAACACCTGTGACTGTGCTATAATCGAACCGCTATCCTCGAAACTGAAAAAATCTCCTTATCGGAGCCTTTGGCATGAATACAGAACAAATTCTCAAAAAACTCGAATGGCTGGATGAAGAACGCCGCCGAGATAAAGCGCTTATTACATCATTGCAAGAACGCCTGACGACGTACGATGGCCTGTTAAGCAGCGCGCAGCAGGAAATCAAGGGTCTGGCAAGCGAAGTCGCGCGCCTGAAAGGTATGGCTGCTCGCTTCGATCAAATCGATGAATCCATCTTGCAAACACGGGTAGATGCCCGCCAACGCACCGAAGTGCTGGAAAAGCAATTGCGCAAGACGTTGGAAGACGCCGAAAAAGTGCGCCACGTAGAGATGCGCAACCTGCAAAGCGACCTGGAAGCCCTGCGTAAAAGCCTTCAACCCATTCCCGAATTACAACAAGGGTTGGCGTCACGCGTGGACGAAGATTTACGCTTGCAACGGGAAATCAGTGCGGTCTCCCAGCGCATCGAAGACTTGCGGCACACGCTGGAGGAAACCAGCCAGACCGCCCGTCTCATGGATGAAACCCGCCGTCAGGATACCAAGCGTTTGCTCGATTTGCAAGGGGAGGTCAGCGCCTTGCTCCGGCGCTTCGCTGAACAGCACGCCCAGGTAGAGTTGGTGCAAAACTGGCTGCGGAAACTTGAAGCCCGCCAGGGCGAATTGGATGCTGCCGAACAAGGGCGACGTGAGGCACAGGCGACCTTCTTGGAACAGCAAGCGTTAGCCCAGGTGGCGCGTGACCGCACCTGGAAGGAATGGCAAGTGCGATTCGAGCAGGCCGAACGCAGTTTCGAGCAGGTGCAGGCGCAACTGCAAGCCATGGATAAGACACACCAGGCGGTCAAGCGCAGTCAGAAAGAGTTAGAAGCCCTCTCGGAGCGCGTGCAGCGGCACATGCCTGAAGTGGCCGAAATGCAGCGTCTATCCGAAGAGCGTTTCCGCCAGGAGTGGACGACCTTCAAGGCCGAAGACCAGAAGCGTTGGACGAATTACACCATCAGCCAGGATGAACAACGTAACGAAGTCTTGCGTCAATTGGAACGCATGGCTACCCAGATTCAGGAATTAAAAGACCAACTGACGCTGCACACCGATGCTATCCAACAAGATGCTGACCTGACTGCCAAACGGCTACAATCTTTGCTGGCATTGGTGCATGAATGGACAACAACCTTCGAACGCGAAAGTGGTGGCACGACCTGACCTATGCATGTCATCGGTACGGCCGGACACGTTGATCACGGTAAATCCACATTGGTAGAAGCACTAACCGGTACACACCCCGATCGTCTGCGGGAAGAGCAAACGCGCGAGATGAGTATTGTGCTGGGCTTTGCCTGGTTGACGTTGCCGAATGGGGAAGAAGTGGGGATTGTGGATGTCCCTGGACACCGCGATTTTATCGAGAATATGTTGGCAGGCGTGGGTGGCATTGATGCCACCCTCTTTGTTGTTGCTGCCGATGAAGGGGTGATGCCGCAAACTCGCGAACACCTCGCCATCCTTGACCTGCTGGGTGTCTCACATGGCCTGATTGCCCTCACGAAAACCGACCTGGCCCCCAATGAGGAATGGCTCGACCTGGTGGAAGCCGACCTGCGCGATACGCTGCACGGCACGGTCTTGGCCGATGCGCCCATTGTGCGCGTTTCGGCTCGTCGCCGCACCGGCCTGGATGCCCTGGTGAACGCATTGCAGGATGTTTTGGCGCACTGTCCGCCGCGTCAAGACCTGGGACGCCCGCGCTTGCCGGTAGACCGTGTTTTCAGCATCACGGGATTTGGTACAGTAGTGACCGGTACACTCAGTGATGGGCGTTTACGTGTGGGGGATGAGGTGCAGATATTACCGGCCGGTCTGCGCGCCCGTGTGCGTGGTTTGCAAACCCACAAGCGCCAAATTGACGAGGCCTTGCCGGGGAGTCGCACGGCAGTCAACCTGAGTGGTGTGCAGCGTGAGCAAATCCAGCGCGGCGATGTGTTGTGTTTCCCGGATACCTTCGACGCCACCCGCCGTCTGGCAGCCGGTGTGCGTTTGCTGCCAGACGCTTTCCGGCCATTGAAGCATAACGCTACCGTCAAATTGTTTTTGGGCGCCGCGGAGGTCATGGCACGGGTACGTGTTTTGGGGCAAGAAGCGTTGGCGCCGGGGGAGCAAGGCTGGTTGCAACTAGAGCCACATACCCCGCTGGTGGCGGCCCGCGGCGACCGCTTCATTTTGCGGTTGCCTTCCCCCTCCGAAACAATCGGCGGAGGGGTGGTGCTGGAACCCCAATCGCCACGCCGTTACAAACGTTTTTCTGAAACTGTCATACGCCGTTTGCAAACTCTGGCCGACGGCACGCCGCTGGATGTACTCGCCCAAAGCCTGGCCGAATTGCAAGTCGCTGACCTGAATACGCTCGTACAACGCAGCCGGATTTCCCTGGCAGAAGCCCATCCAGCGATAGAAGAACTTTTGGGGCAAGGGCGAGCCTATCTCCTGGTGGAGGGGGAGAATCCCTGGCTGGCAGATACCACCCGTTGGGGGCAAATTAACACCCGGGCGCGTGCCCTGTTGGAAGACTACCACCAGCACTACCCGTTACGGGCCGGTATGCCGCGTGAGGAATTTCGCAGCCGCTTGCACTTGCCGGAAGCCTGGCTACCGCCCTTGATGAACGCCTTTCAGGCGCAAGGTTGGCTGGTAGAAGCCGGCCCGTTGGTACATCTGACGGGCTTTCAAGTACACTTCTCCCCACAAGACGCGCGGCAAGTCGACGCCTTGTTGCAGCGCTTTGCGGAAAACCCGACCAAACCACCGTTGCTTGCAGAATGTCGCCAGGAAGTAGGGAGCGAGATTTGCAATGCCTTGTTGACGCAAGGTATATTGGTGCAGGTTTCTCCTGAAGTTGTTTTTCGTGCCGAGGACTATCGCCGTTTACGCCAAGACCTGATAGAATACCTGCATACTCATGGCGAGGTGCGTGTGTCCGATGTACGCGATCGCTGGCACACTTCCCGGCGCTATGTACTCGCCCTGCTAGAGCATTTCGATGAAATAAGATTGACCCGGCGCAATGGTGATGTCCGGGTGTTACAGTAGAAAGAAGAGAGACACTTATGGAAACTCGTGAACATGGCTCCCGCCGCAGTCTTTTGGGATGCATTTCTTTTGCCTTGATGATGGGGGCCGCCCTGGTGTGGATGTTGTTGCGCCGCCGGACGGGAACTTTGCCCGTCAATGAAGACCGTACCTATTCCCCGCCGCAGGCCACATCCGTGGAGATTGACATCACCACCCCGTTGGTGGCCGAGTCCCCGGAGGAAGCCTCACCCGCTGAGGAACACCGCGATCACCTGGAAACCATTCACGGCATCGGCCCAAAATTTGCCGAACGGTTACATGCCGCCGGTGTACATACCTTCTCAGCCTTATCTGCCCAATCCCCTAATCGTTTGCTGGAAATCGTCCAGGCGCAGCCCTGGCAAAAAGTGGAACCCGAACGGTGGATTCAGGAAGCCAAAGCCCTGACAGGTTTGGGGTAAAATATCTGCTAGCCATACCATGACGTCCGCGGCGTTGATGCTATTTCAGTTGTACCCTAAGGAGGAGTTATGATACTTTTAATTTTGCTGGCTCTTTTGATTGCCCTGTTGGCCGTGGTTTTCGCACTGCAAAATGCTACCATGGTGACGATTACCTTCCTGGCATGGCAATTTCAAGGCTCGCTGGCCCTATTGCTCTTGTTGACCTTGGCGGTCGGCTTTCTCATTGGCTGGTTGGCGGCCATGCCATCTGTGGTGCGTCATCGACTGGATAAAAGTGGTTTGCGCAAGCAGATTGCTGCTTTGCAGGAAACCCTGGAAGAAGAACGTACCCGGCTGGCAGTAGTGAGCGATCAGTTGAAGGAGGACATTTCAGAATCGGAGGAGCGACCTCCCAAGAACCCATCCTAGGCATTACAGACGAATGATTCCTCTTGAGGGGTCGTTTTCCTCTGGGGTAAACCTGTCCCCTGAAAAATCCCGTTCATCATTTTATTTTTACAAAGGAGAGTCTTCCCATGAAGATCCGTCAAATTGAAGGCGTTGGTCCCGCGTACGCCGAAAAACTTGCTGCTGCGGGCATTACCACAACGGAAGCATTGCTGAAAGCAGCCGGACACAAGGCTGGACGTGCCGCCCTGGCTGCCGAAATCGGTATTCAAGAAGCCATGCTATTGGATTGGGTCAACCGGGCTGACCTGATGCGCGTCAAAGGCATTGGCGAAGAGTACAGCGACCTGCTGGAGGCTGTTGGCGTGGATACCGTCAAAGAATTGGCGCAACGCACCTCGCAGAATTTACACGCGGCTTTACTACAAACCAACGAAAGTAAGAAATTGGTGCGTCGTGTGCCTTCGCTCAAAGAAGTGCAAGATTGGGTGACCTATGCCAAGACCCTTGAAGCAGCCGTCTCACATTAAAATCACACAGGAGGCTGAAGCGTTATGGAAGAACTGATCAAAACCATTGCCAAACAAACCGGCATTTCTGAAGACATGGCCCAAAAAGCTGTCAACATCGTGATGGATTACCTGAAGGATAAGTTGCCCCCCGCACTTGGCGGACAGGTGGATGCACTGTTGAGTGGCAATGCGGACCTTTCACAGGCCGATGATTTGCTTGAAGCCGGCAAAGACCTGCTGGGCGGAATGTTTGGAAAATAGACCGGCATAAGCATTTGTGGTAGAAGCAAGGGCGCAGCATTGGCTGCGCCCTTTGTGTTTTGGCGGTAGCGCACTGCTCCCTCGTGCAGCATCCCCGAAAGGGGGCACGGCTTGTACAGCGTGCGAGCGCGCAGGCCGCCGTTGGGGTCGGCCACCACGCTGGTGGAACCCAAATGGTCGCCGAGCAGGTAAGAGAGCGTTCCGCTCCGGCGCACCGCGAGGCGCTGGGTGCCGGCGTAGCAGTACTTGGTCACTTGACCGCCTTTCTTTTCGTAGGAATTGCCGATGAAGAATGCGGTTTGTTCGCTCAACATCGATTTTACCTGATTCTCCACGGCATTTATGTGTCCTCGTGTGGCTCGCGTCAGGTAATGTCAGTGACGTTGCTCGTGCTAGCGTTGTTAGGTGTAGATCACAGATGCGATGTTGGTCAAGTCTAACC
>DYKW01000007.1 GCA_020722405.1 Anaerolinea thermophila | reverse complement strand
CCAAGTTCGCCATCCGCGAAGGTGGCTTGACAGTTGGTGCCGGTGTCATTACCGAAATTATTGAATGAGGCATAAAACCATGGCCAAGCAAAAAATTCGTATTCGCTTGAAAGCCTACGACCACCGCGTGCTAGACCAATCGGCGAAGCGTATCGTGGATACGGCTGAACGTACAGGGGCTCGTGTCGTCGGGCCGGTGCCGTTACCCACTCGAATTGAACGTTTCACGGTGCGTCGGTCAACTTTTATTGATAAGGATTCTCACGAACATTTTGAAGTTCGCACCCATAACCGTTTGATTGACGTGCTAGATCCGGACTCCAAAACAATTGATATGCTCATGCGCCTTAATCTTCCGGCGGGTGTGGATATCGAAATTAAAATCTGATGCCCATGAAAGGGGCTGCTCTGGACTTGATAGACAGGGCAGCTCCTAGGGTAAAGTTAATTATTAATTATTCACATTACTTGCCTAAAAAGCAATTTTGTGGTAAAAATTGAACTTGCGTGTCTATTGGCTTGCTGATGGCACGTAACGAGGTAACGTAAGAATTTATCTTGTGTGCGAGCGAAAAAACTTTTATGCTCGGCGGCGGGTAAATTGACTGCGTTGCCGTTCGGGATGATGCAGTCTAAGCCCAGACTGACAGTCCCTTGATGCTTTACTGCTGCATAAATTAGTACTTCGGGCCGATGGCTCACAGCGCAAACCATGGTTTGTGTCTGTGAGTTCTGTGTGTCTGTAGTCGGATGAAGGCGGCAAAAAGTTATCTTATCCGAAAAAAGGAGATCGTGAACACATGTTAAAAGGGCTGATTGGCAAGAAAGTTGGCATGACCCAGATCCTCGATGAGAATGGGGTGGCTACCCCGGTGACAATCATTGAGGCTGGGCCTTGCTATGTTACCCAGGTGCGTACCGTCGCAAAAAATGGTTATGCGGCGGTGCAACTTGGTTTTGGTGAAACGAAGCCAGAACGCTTAACAGGTGGTCAATTGGGGCATTTGAAACGCAACGATTTACCCCCGCTGCGTTTTTTGCGCGAATTTGGCGTAAAAGAACCTGATGTGAAACTTGGCGACAAACTGACCGTTGAAGTGTTTTCTGAAGGCGATGTCGTGGATATTGCTGGCATCAGCAAAGGAAAAGGCTTCCAAGGTGGTGTAAAGCGCTATGGTTTTAGCGGCGGTCCCAAGACACATGGTCAATCTGATCGACACCGTGCTCCTGGTGCGCGTTCTTCGGGGTCAACCCCAGGGCGTGTCTTCAAGGGTTCACGCGGCCCCGGTCACATGGGAAGCCGTCGAGTCACAGTGTCGCATTTGAAGGTCGCTTTCCTTGATCCAGAGCGCAACCTGATTGGTGTCCACGGTGGCGTACCCGGAGCCAAAGGTAGCTTGGTGACCATTACGGAGGCACGCAAGGCCTGACCGTGCCATGTGCAAACAGATGGCTATTGGGAGCAAAATAACTATGGAAGTAGATGTCCTAAACATGAAAGGGGAAAAAGTGCGAACGGTGGAGTTGCCCGCTAGCATTTTTGAGTCCCCAGTAAATAGCGATGTAATGCACCAGGCCTATGTGCGCCAAATGGCAAACGCTCGCCTGGGTACGCATAAAACCAAGACCCGCAGTGAGGTTTCAGGTGGTGGCCGTAAACCATGGCGTCAAAAAGGTACTGGCCGCGCTCGGCAAGGCTCAATCCGTGCTGCTCAATGGGTGGGTGGTGGCAAAGTGCACACTCCTCGCCCGCGGGATTACAGTAAGCGTATGCCTCAGAAAATGCGTCGTGTGGCATTGCGATCGGCATTAAGCGTTAAAGCCAACGAAAAGAGCGTGGTGATCGTAGATGACTTGATTGTGGAAGTCCCCAAGACTCGCTTGATGGCTGAAGCGTTGAAACATCTAGTGGGTGACCGCACTGCGTTGGTATTGATTCCGGAGAAAAGCGCACAATATGATGATGTGGCTCGCTCAACCCGAAATTTGCCCTATGCGAAAGTTTTGTTGGCGAATTACCTGAACGTGCGCGACTTGTTGGGCTACGATACCCTCGTGATGCCGCTCTCCGCATTGGATGTTGTTACCGGTTACCTGGGATAGTGGAGGCTACTATGAGCACGATTTATGATGTCTTGCGACGGCCCATTGTTACTGAAAAGTCAAATTTCCAGAGCAGCAAACTGAATCAATACGTTTTTGAAGTGGCCCCTGGGGCTACGAAGACGATGGTTAAAGATGCTGTGGAAACCATTTTTGATGTGAAAGTGACGAGTGTCAATGTCATGAATATGGCGGCAAAACGGTCTCGTAATCGGGTTAACCGTCGCATGCGCACCCGTCGCCTGCAATATCGGAAGGCAATTGTAACCCTGGCCCCCGGGGATTCTATTGAAGCATTTGAAGGGGTGAAGTAATGGGTATCAAAAAGTTCAAACCGGTGACTCCTGGTCAGCGTGGTATGACCGGGTACACCTTTGACGAAATTACGAAGACCAAACCAGAGCGCTCTCTTATTGTTGTGCGTAAGCAACATGCGGGGCGTAACGCATATGGTCGAGTGACTGTACGTCATCGCGGAGGCGGTGTACGGCGTCATATTCGCAAGATTGACTTTAAGCGAGATAAACGTGACATTCCGGCACGTGTTGCCGCTATTGAGTATGATCCCAACCGCACTGCTCGCCTGGCCCTGTTGTTCTATGCAGATGGCGAGAAGCGTTATATCTTAGCACCGATTGGTTTGCGGGTGGGTGATACAGTGACGGCCGGTGTCAATGCTGAGATTCGTTCTGGAAATAGCCTGCCCATCAGCAGCATTCCGGTAGGTACAATGATCCACAATATTGAACTAGCCGAAGGGCGCGGTGGGCAACTGGTACGTTCGGCCGGTGCCGCTGCTCAATTGATGGCTAAGGAAGGCGACTACGCTCAAGTACGTTTGCCTTCTGGAGAAGTGCGTTTGATTCGCCAAACTTGCTACGCTACCGTCGGTCAGGTAGGCAATGTGGAGCATAGCAATATTAAATTGGGCAAAGCGGGACGTAAACGCCATATGGGGATTCGCCCAACTGTGCGTGGTTCGGCCATGAACCCGAATGACCACCCACATGGTGGTGGTGAAGGCCGTCAACCGATTGGTATGCCTGGCCCCAAGAGCCCGTGGGGTAAACCTACGCTGGGGTACAAGACACGCCGCAACAAGCGCACGAGTAAGTATATTGTGCGTCGCCGTCAGAATAAGCGACGTTAATTAGCCTGGTGGGCTGAATCGTATTGTAATGAAACAGGAGACGAGATTATGGGACGTTCTCTGAAAAAAGGGCCGTTTGTAGCCCCAAGATTGCTCAAGAAAATCGAGTTAATGAATGAACGCGGTGAGAAAAAAGTCATCCGCACCTGGAGCCGTGCTAGCGTTATCTTTCCTCAAATGGTGGGGCACACCATTGCGGTGCATGACGGACGACGCCACGTGCCGATTTATATCACCGAAAACATGGTAGGTCACCGGTTGGGTGAATTTGCTCCCACCCGGACCTTCCGCGGTCATATTACGGATAAAAAGAGGTAACAGAAACCATGGAAGGAACCGATGTTCGTGCCGTTGCCCGCAACATCCCGGTATCAGCGCAGAAAGCGCGTTTGGTGGTGGATTTGGTGCGTGGTAAAGATGCGCAAGATGCTATGAATATTCTGCGCTTTGTTAATCGTAAGGCAGCCAAACCGGTGGCGAAGATCTTGGCTTCAGCAATTGCTGATGCGGAAGAAAATTTTGGCCTGAACCGTGATGATCTGTACGTCTACCGCATCTTTGCGGACGAGTCACCCACTCGCAAATGGCGACGATTTGGGGCGCGCGGGCGCTTCAAACCGGTTTTGCGCCGTAGTTCGCATATCACCGTTATCCTGCGGGAGCGGGAGGCGTAATCGTTTCCTTGCTGTGCAAGCAAGGGTCATGAGACGTCAGGAGTTTATATGGGTCGCAAAGTTCATCCAATTGGATTTCGTCTGAAAATCAACAAGACATGGGAAGGCCGCTGGTTTGCTGAAGGTGATCAATATGTCGCCCAGTTGCACCAGGATTTTGAGATTCGAGACATGGTTCGTGCGTATACGGATCGTGCAGGTGTTTCTCATGTTGAAATCGAACGCTTTCCTGGAAAGATCCGCGTCATTGCGCATACTGCAAAACCCGGCGTGCTAATTGGGCGCCGCGGTGACAACATCAAAGGTCTGCGCCAAAAACTGGGCGAAATGTTCCCAGATAAAAAGGTTGATCTAGATGTCAAAGAGATTAAAAACCCCGATCTAGATGCTTATTTAGTTGCCTTAAATGTTGCGGGACAACTGGAGCGCCGTATTAGTTTTCAACGGGCTATGAAACGCGCCATTCAACAGGCTATGCGTCAAGGTGCCCTGGGTGTCCGCATAGAAGTTGCTGGACGTTTAGGTGGTGCAGAAATGGCTCGTACCGTTGCGGTGCGTGAAGGTCGTGTGCCGCGCCAGACGTTGCGTGCGGATATCGATTACGCTCGCGCTGAAGCATCCACCACTTACGGCAAGATTGGCATTAAGGTTTGGGTTTATAAGGGTGACGTTTTACCGGAAACGGAGGAAACGGTTGCCTCGACCGAAGGCGTATACGTAAGTCAATAACAGTGTTCTGGTGGTACTATCAGAACGATTGAGAGGTAACCCGCTATGTTGATGCCAAAACGTGTCAAATACCGCAAACAAATGCGCGGGCGCATGCGTGGTAAAGCGCTCCGAGGTGCCGAGGTGCACTTTGGCGAATATGGTTTACAAGCGCTTGAACCAGGTTGGGTAACTGCCCGACAAATCGAGGCTGCCCGCCGCACTATGGTTCGTACTATGAAACGCCGTGGCAAGGTGTGGATTCGCATCTTTCCGGATAAGCCGATTACCCAACGTGCGGCTGAATCCCGTATGGGTAAAGGGAAAGGCAGCGTGGAATACTGGGCGGCAGTTGTCAAGCCTGGGCGTATCATGTTCGAGATCGGTGGTGTCTCTGAGGATGTAGCCTTAGAGGCCTTGAAATTGGCTTCCTATAAAATGGGAATCCGTACCAAAATCATTGGTCGTCCGGAACAGGGAGAGTAAATCATGAATCTGAAAACATCTGAGATTCGTGCCATGTCTGTTGATGAAATTAAAGCCCGTCTGGACGACGCACGTCATGAGTTGATGATCATGCGTTTTCAGCAGGCGACGGGTGAATTGACTGATACATCACAAATTAAATTCGCCCGTCGAACCATTGCACGTTTACTAACTATTCTCAATGAACGTGCTCGCTCAGAACAGATGGAAGGTGAAGCATGAATAATCGCCGCCGTTTAGAAGGTGTTGTGACCAGCGATAAAATGCAAAAAACCGTTGTGGTTCGGATTGAACGTGCTTATCGACATCCGTTGTATGGTAAGGTAATTCACGAACACAAACGGGTGATGGTGCACGATGAATTAGGTTGCCAGATCGGTGATCGGGTGCGCATTGTGGAAAGCCGTCCGCTTTCTCGCCGTAAACGCTGGGTAGTAGAAGAAATTTTAGATCGTAAACTCGGGGCAAGCGATCTCGGTGTGGAGGCCTGACAATGATTCAGCAAGAGAGTCGTTTAACCGTTGCGGACAACAGCGGTGCGCGAGAAATTCTGGTGATTCATGTCATGGGAGGTTCTCGCCGTCGTTATGGGCGTGTAGGTGATATTGTGGTTGCTACCGTTAAATTGGCTGCACCCCAAGGTGCTGTTAAAAAGAGCGAAATTGTTAAGGCCGTAATCGTGCGTACCAGTAAAGAGTGGCGCCGTGATGACGGTTCCTACATTCGCTTTGATGATAATGCCGCTGTGATTCTGGCCCCCGATGGACAGAACCCCCGTGGAACGCGTATTTTCGGCCCAGTAGCCCGTGAATTGCGTGAAAAAGGTTTTATGAAGATCGTCTCACTGGCGCCGGAAGTGCTATAGTGAATGGATAGGAGTACAGTAGCCGTGAAAGTAAAAATTCGAAAAGGCGATACTGTTGAAGTTGTCACCGGGCGTGATAAATTTAAACGCGGTGATGTCATCAGAGTACTTCCACAAGAAGGTCGAGTTGTGGTACAGGGTGTAAACCTGCGCAAAAAGCACCAGAGTGAGGTGCAGGCTCAAGGCCGCAACTTGAAGCCAGGCATCATTGAATTTGAGTCCCCTTTACCGATTTCAAATGTGATGCTGGTATGCCCTTCTTGTGACCAGCCAACGCGTGTTGGCCGGATTCGCCACGGTGATCAAGCCGTGCGCGTATGCAAGAAGTGTGGAAGCGAAATAGCGTAAGGCACTGGAGCAACAAGATGGCGAATTGGTTGAAAGAACGTTATACAAAAGAAGTCGCACCCGCGTTGCAGCAGTCGCTTGGCGTTCGCAATGTAATGCAGGTGCCACGTGTCAAAAAAGTAGTCGTGAACATTGGTTTAGGTGAAGCCTTGGATAACCCCAAGGCCATTGAAGCCGCTGTTGCTGATTTGGTTGCCATTACTGGGCAAAAACCGGTCGTGACGAAGGCTCGCAAGAGCATTGCGAATTTCAAATTACGTGAAGGACGTGTGATTGGTGCGAAAGTTACCTTACGCGGCGAGCGTATGTGGAACTTTCTCGACCGTTTAATGAACGTTGTTCTACCACGAACACGCGACTTCCGAGGAATTTCTCCGAATTCCTTCGACGGCCGCGGCAATTATACGCTTGGGTTGCGAGAACAATTGGTGTTCCCAGAAATTGATTACGACAAAATCGACAAGATCCGTGGTATGGAAGTGACCATTATCACATCTGCGAACACGGATGATGCGGCCAGGCAATTGTTGACAATGCTTGGCGTGCCTTTCAAAAAGGAAGGGTAGCACATGGCAAAGAAATGTATGCAATACCGTGAAGAGCGCCGTAAATATGCGGTGCAGGTACGCAATCGTTGCAAACGTTGCGGACGCTCGCGAGGCTATATGCGTCGCTTTGGACTGTGCCGCATTTGCTTCCGAGAACTGGCTCTGGAAGGTTATATCCCAGGCGTGGTGAAATCATCGTGGTAGTGCGCGGAGGATTGTGGAATGACTGTATCTGACCCTATTGCTGATATGTTGACGCGCATCCGGAATGCAGTAATGGTTGGCCACGAGTTGATTGCCATGCCTGCTTCCAAGATGAAAATCGCCATTGCCCAAATCCTCAAAGAAGAGGGTTTCATTAGCGATTACGAAGTGGTTGAGGGTAAGAGCCCGGCCCACAAAACGTTGCGTATTCAACTGAAATATGTTGGCGAGCGTCGTAACCGACGCAGTGTGATTACCGGTTTGGAACGTGTTAGCCGTTCTGGGCGTCGCGTTTATATCGGTAAGAAGAATATCCCCTGGGTGCTTTCTGGGATGGGCATTGCCATCCTGTCAACACCTAAAGGGATGATGACCGGTCAGCGTGCTCGCAAATTGGGCATTGGTGGCGAAATCATTTGTAAAATTTGGTAAATCATTCATCATTACAGAGACAGCCTGCGGGTAATTCCGAGGAATTACTCGGTCAGATCGACCCGTGTCCTGAGCACGGTGGCTGACTTGAGGAGGCAAATGTGTCGCGAATAGGTCGTTTACCCATTGAACTTCCTAAGAAAGTAGAAGTAACCATTAAGGGTTCTTACGTTAAGGTCAAGGGCCCTAATGGAGAACTGGAGCACGTATTTCCTGCTTCGGTTAGTTTCCACCAGGAAGGGGATACCCTGACAGTTACGCGTGTTTCCGATGAGCGTTTGGTGCGCGCCATGCATGGCACTGCACGAGCCTTGTTGAATAATATGGTCATTGGTGTCAGTCAGGGGTTCCAAAAGGTACTGGAAGTGAACGGTGTGGGTTACCGTGCTGAAATGTCTGGTAAGAACCTGGTGTTGTATGTCGGTTATTCCCACCCTGTCACGATTGAACCGCCTGAAAACATTTCTTTCGATGTGGATAGCCGCACCCGACAAATCTTTGTCAAAGGATATGACAAGCAACAGGTCGGGCAAGTGGCCGCAAATATCCGCAAGGTACGTGCTCCTGAACCTTACAAGGGTAAAGGTATCAAATACCTTGGTGAAACCATTCGCCGCAAGGCTGGTAAATCTGGGAAGTAGGTGTGAGATATGGCTAAAAACAAAACTCGTGCTGCTGCTCGCATTATGCGGCACAAACGTATTCGTAAACATGTCCATGGTACCCCGGAGCGCCCGCGCTTGAGCGTCTTCCAAAGTCTGAAGCAAATTCATGCTCAAGTAATTGACGACGAATCTGGTCGGACGCTGGTCTCAGCCTCTTCCATTGATGCTGAACTGCGCGCCGAAATGCAAGAACTGACCAAGAGTGAGCAGGCGCGCCTGGTTGGAAAGTATGTGGCAGAGCGAGCCCGTGCCAAAGGAATTACTCAAGTGGTCTTTGACCGTGGTGGTTATCGTTTTACCGGCCGTGTTAAGGCATTGGCTGATGCAGCCCGTGCTGGTGGCCTGGAATTCTAGCGGCTGGGCCAATTTAGGAGAAAACTATGACGAACTTTCAGTCTGCGGATTTGGAACAAGAATTCGAAGAGCGCATGATTGATATCAAGCGCGTGGCGAAAGTGGTGAAAGGTGGCCGCCGTTTTTCTTTCCGGGTTACGATGGTGGTAGGTGATCACAATGGCCGCGTTGGCTTAGGCACCGGTAAGGCCAACACTGTGACAGATGCAATTCGTAAGGCCAGTGAAAAAGCCCGTCGGAACATGAAGCGCGTGAATTTGTACAAGACCACAATTCCCCACGAGGTGATTCGTAGCGTGGCTGGTGCGCGGGTGTTGTTGAAACCCGCCTCCCTGGGTACAGGCGTTATTGCTGGTGGTAGTGTGCGTGCCGTGCTTGAAGTAGCCGGTGTCTCCGACATCCTTTCTAAATCACTGGGTAGCAATAACGTGCTCAATGTGGCTTATGCCACTATGGAAGCCTTACAAGCCCTCAAATCCCCGGAAGAAGAGGCTGCCCGCCGCGGCAAAGCGGTGGAAGAACTGTTACCATTCTGGGAGCGAAAGTAATATGGCTAAAGAAACATTTAAAACCTTGCGTATAAAACTGGTAAAAAGCCCTATTGGTTATTCTAAACGTCAAAAGGGAACCATCCGGGCACTCGGCTTGCGCCGCATGAACCAGGTTGTTACTCATGCCGATACTGCTGTTATTCGCGGCATGATTGCCAAGGTGCCTCATCTCATACAAGTTGAAGAAGGTGAAGGGTAATGAAACTCCATGATCTGACCCCCAACCCCGGTTCTAAGAAAAGCCGTAAACGCATTGGCCGCGGTATTTCTGCTGGCCAGGGTAAAACGGCTGGCCGTGGTACCAAAGGCCAGGGCGCTCGCGCTGGTGGTAACACCCGTTTGTATCACCAGGGTGGCAACCTGCCTTTCTTCCGTCGCCTGCCATTCAAGCGTGGTTTCACCCCGCCGAACCAGGTTCAATGGAATGAGGTACGGATTTCCTTCTTGGCGGAGCGTTTTGCGGCTAATGCTGTCGTTAGCCCCGAAACGTTGGCCTCGCTAGGCTTGTTGCGTGATCCCGATAATCCCGTGGTGATTATCGGAAATGATGAAATTTCTGTTCCTCTCAAAGTGCAGGTGCATCGCATTACCAAAGGTGCCCGTGCACAGATCGAAGCCGCTGGCGGCTCCGTGGAAATCATTGAATAAAAACAACGTAAGGAGTCCGACGTTATGAAACAGCGGTCTGGTTGGCGTTATCTGTGGGCAGCACAGGACATTCGGCGTAAACTTCTCGTTACACTAGGATTGTTGGTACTGTACCGGGTTGCGGCTCACATCCCCGTACCGGGTGTAGACCGTGCTGCACTTGCCAGCATTCTACAAGGTGGTGGAACAGCGGGGACGCTCTTTGGGTTGCTCGACTTGCTTTCCGGCGGCACGGTATCCAACTTCTCCGTGCTAGCGATGGGCGTTTACCCCTACATCACAGCTCAAATTATCTTGCAGTTGTTGGTGCCTATTGTTCCGGCCTTGCAGAAACGCATGGAAGATGATCCCCGTGAGGGGCAACGCTGGATGGAACGCTGGACGTACATCCTTTCTATCCCCATGGCGGCTTTGCAGGCCATTGGGCAAATCAATATCTTCTCATCGTTAGGGCAGGTGCAAATTATCCCCAATTTTGGTTTTTCTGGGGCTAATTTGTTGCCCTCGGCAACGATTATCGTCGTTATGACTGCCGGTACGATGTTTGCCATCTGGCTCGGCGAATTAATCTCTGAATACGGTATCCGTAACCAGGGGTTGTCGCTCATCATTTTTGCCGGTATTGTGGCCCGTATTCCGTACAATTTCGGTAGTTTGCTGCAAGACCAGCAACGTGGTTGGTGGTTGTTGCTTATCATGTTGGTGGTTACCGTTCTGACAATTATCGCCATCGTGTATGTGCAACAGGGACGCCGTAATATCCCGGTGATGTACCCGGGGCGACGTATCGGTAATCGCATGTCTATGCCGGTGAAAGGTACACTGCCGTTGATGGTCAACATGGCTGGCATGATCCCGCTCATCTTTGCCCAATCCATCTTGACTTTCCCCTCCATTTTGGCAAGTTTCTTCGTGAACTCACAAGTGGAATGGGTAAAGAATGCTGCATTGTGGGCACAAGGTGCCTTTGGTGGCCAGGGCAATTTCTATTGGATAATGTACTTCCTGATGGTTGTGGCTTTCACGTTCTTCTATACCGATGTTTTGTTTGCCCAACAGAATTACGGAGAGAACCTGAAACGTTCCGGTGCCCGTGTCCCTGGCGTTAGCCCGGGTGGCCCCACTCAGCGGTATCTGACAAGAGTGCTGCGGCGCATCACTCTGCCTGGGGCACTTTTCCTGGGTATTGTGGCTGTCTTGCCATGGCTGATCGGATTGATTTTGCCGTTAGGCAACAATGGTGGCTTACTCTTGGTCTCATCTGCTGGTTTACTGATTGTTGTCGGTGTAGTACGTGATACCTTCTTCACCATTGAAGCAGAACTCAAACTACACGGTTACGACGAAAAATTGTTGGTGCGGTGAAATGAGTTGGGAACGTAATATCGTCATTAAGACGGCAGAAGAAATTGAAATCATGCGCATTGCCGGGCGAATCAATGCCGAGGCACTTCAAACTGTCAAGGCCATGGTTCGACCCGGTATCACCACCGCTGCTCTGGATGCTGTTGCCGAAGAGGTTATCCGTAGCCATGGGGCGATACCGGCTTTCAAAGGGTATCCTGGCCCTTATCCCTATCCGGCGACTTTGACGGTGAGCATTAATGATGAATTGGTGCATGGCATTCCCGGCACGCGCATTCTTCGTCCTGGCGATATCGTATCCATTGATTGTGGCACTGTTTACGATGGTTTCGTAGGCGATTCCGCCTTTAGCATGGTAGTCGAACCAGCCTCAGAAGAAGCCTTGCGGCTGTTGGAAGTTACCGAGAATTCTTTGTATGTTGGCATTGCTAAAATGAAAGTCGGCAATCGAGTTGGTGATGTCTCTGCAGCCGTACAAAAATATGTGGAGAGTCACGGGTATTACGTTACCCGTGAATACACCGGCCATGGCGTTGGACGCGATATGCACGAAGGCCCAATGGTGCCTAACTATGGAAGGGACGGCCATGGGCTGCGATTACGTGCTGGTATGACCATTGCCATCGAACCAATGGTGTTGATTGGCACGCCAAAAACGCGCGTATTACCCGACCAATGGACAGTTGTCTCGGCAGATGGCTCCCTGACAGCACATTTTGAACATTCGGTGCTGGTGACGGATGGTGAGCCGGAAATTTTGACGGCCTGGTGATAAATGGATGAATCGTTGGACGAAATCGGAAAACATGTGTATAATCAAAACTTTGGCTAGACCTTGTAATAAAATCAAGGAGAACAATTATGAAAGTTTCGGCATCCATCCGCAAGCGCTGTTCTAAGTGCAAAGTTGTCAAACGCAAAGGACGTTTATACGTCATCTGTGAAAATCCTCGACATAAGCAGCGACAAGGGTAAAAGAATATGGCTCGTATTCAAGGCATTGACCTGCCGCGCAATAAGCGCGTCGAAATTGGTCTAACTTATATTTACGGTATTGGGCGCACCCGCTCCCGACAAATTCTGGCTGCTACGCACATTGATCCGGATATCCGTGTAAAAGACTTGACGGATGACCAGGCCAATAAGTTGCGTGAATATATTGCAGCCCAGGGTTATCAGTTGGAAGGCGATTTGCGCCGTGAGATTCAGATGAATATTAAGCGTCTGATGGAAATCGGTAGTTACCGTGGTTTACGGCACCGCCGTGGCTTACCTGTTCGTGGTCAGCGAACGCGTACTAACGCGCGTACGCGCAAAGGACCGCGTAAAACGGTTGCCGGGCGTGGGCGCCGCCGTGGTGCTAAGAAATAGTGCGCCTGCTGGCGTTTTGTTGAAATTACTTGTGAGGTGATATGGCAAAAAGCGTACGATCTTCTCGTCGCAGTGGAGCCCGCAAAGTTAAGCGCACGTTGTCCTCTGGACAGGTGCACATCTTTGCCAGTTTCAATAACACAATTGTTACGGTAACTGATAATCAGGGCAGTACAGTTTCATGGGCCAGTGGCGGTTCTGCTGGCTTCAAAGGCTCCCGTAAGAGTACACCCTTTGCTGCTCGCTTGGCAGTAGAGCAGGCACTCAAAATTGCCCAGGATATGGGCTTGAAAGAAACGGCTATCTTCGTTAAAGGGCCTGGCCCTGGTCGTGAATCCGCTATCCGTGCTGTGCAGGCAGTGGGTATGAAGGTGACTTCGATTACCGATATCACCCCTGTGCCGCACAATGGTTGTCGGCCCCCAAAGAAACGTCGCGTGTAAACTTCACGGCTTGATTTCTGGCAAACTTACTCGGATAAGAAGGGGAGGTTGCCTGCCCTGTAAACGAGTATTAAATTTTTTTAGGAGATAAACGGATAAAATGGCAAGATATCGTGGCCCAGTATGTAAATTGTGCCGCCGGGAAGGGGAAAAACTCTTCCTAAAAGGTGAGCGTTGCTTCTCCGCGAAGTGCTCTTTTGAGCGACGTAGTTATCCGCCTGGCCAACATGGTCAGAGCAGCGCTTATCGTGGTCGCCGTCGTTATTCAGATTTTAACCGTCAGTTGCGTGCTAAGCAGAAGGCGCGCCGCTTATATGGTGTGCTGGAACGTCAGTTCCGCCGCTACTATCAGACGGCCTTGCAACGCCACGGTTTGACGGGTGAAAACCTGTTGCAAATTTTGGAATCGCGGCTAGATAATGTTGTATATCGCCTTGGATTCGCTGCCAGTCGGGCTGAGGCCCGCCAACTGGTAACGCATGGACATTTTAATGTCAATAGGCGTCGTACCGATGTGCCTTCCATGCTTTTGTCCCCTGGCGATCAAATTGAAGTACGTGAGGGCTCCCGCAAGCGTAAGTATTTCAAAGAATTGCCTGATCTGGCCGAAGCACGATCTGCACCGCCAGCCTGGCTGTCTCGTGATGTCAAAGCGTTAGCCGGTACAGTGATGCGCGTACCGGAACGTACCGAAATCGACGGGAACCTCAACGAACAACTCATCGTGGAATACTACTCACGCTAATGTGTGAGATAAAACAAGTTTGTGGGAAAGGCAAACGCTTTTCCCACAAACAAAGGCTAAAGCCTGTAAAGGCGTATGGAACCTGGGGAAGAGGTGAACTGTGATTGTCGGCATGAGTAATATGGTGACCCCAAAAGTTGAGCGGGAAGCCGAAGCATTGAATTATGGCAAATTTGTCATTGCCCCGTTGGAACGTGGATATGGCGTCACCATTGGCAATGCTTTGCGCCGCGTTCTGCTTTCCTCATTAGAGGGCGCTGCCATCACGTCAATCCGCATTTCGGATATCTCACATGAATTTACGGATATCCCTGGCGTGCGCGAAGATGTTTTGCGCGTGATGTTGAACGTCAAAAAAGTGCGCATGAAACTGGCGGAAAACGTTGATAATGCCCGCTTGCTTTTGGAAGTGCGCGGTAGTGGTGTAATTACAGCAGCAGACATCATTACACCGTCGGAAGTAGAGATTGTCAATCCCGAACAGTACTTGTTCACGGTAGACGATCAGTCTACTAACCTGGAAATTGAAATGATGGTTGAACGCGGACGCGGTTATTCCCCTTCTGAAGATCGCAGCGGTACGTTGCCGATTGGAGAATTGCCGGTGGATGCCATCTTCAACCCGGTCAAAAAAGTCAATTGGGAAGTTGGCTATGTTCGTGTTGGACAAAGCACAAATTACGATCGTCTGACCGTGGAAATCTGGACCGATAGCACGATCAGACCCGAAGAAGTACTCAGCCTGAGTGCCCGTTATTTGATCGAGCATTTGCGTCACCTGGCTGGGGTCAGTGAAGAAGTACTGCTTTCCGCTATCGAAGAGAGAGAGGAAGGCGTTTCGTCTGGATATGAAGTCTTAGACATCCCCATTGAGAACCTGGATCTGTCGGTGAGGGTCTTCAATTCCCTCAAGCGTACCGGCATTACCACGGTTGGTGATGTGATTGAACTGTTAGAGAAAGGCGAAGATGCTTTGCTTTCTATCCGCAACTTTGGCGAGAAAAGTCTGACCGAATTATATGCTAAACTGCGCGAGCATGGTTACCTTCTAGAAGACAAACAAATTGATGCGGAGTGAATGAATTATGCGACATAAAGTAGCAGGATATCGATTAGGCCGCAGCAAAGATGCGCGTCGCGCCTTGCGCCGCAATTTGATCAAGCAATTATTTGAGCATGAACGCATTAAAACCACGCAGGCTAAAGCACAGGCCATTCGTGGTGAGGCCGAAAAACTCATCACCCTTGCTAAGCATGGGAATACTGCCGGTGGTGCTAAAATGGTGCATGCTCGCCGTTTGGCAGCCGCCCGTTTGGTCAACCCCGCCAGCGTGCGTAAATTGTTTGATGATATTGCCCCGCGCTACGCAGACCGCCTCGGCGGTTACACGCGCATGTTGAAACTCGGCCCCCGCCAGGGTGACAGCGCTGAAATGGTGTTGTTGGAACTGGTGGAAGAGTAGATTTCCGGGGCTTGGCCCCAAACTGTTAGCAGGTCACTGCTAACTATGGCACGTTATCAAGTTACACTCGCATACGATGGCACCTACTTTTCCGGCTTTCAGCGTCAAGTTGCAGGCCGTACAGTGCAGAGTGTCACAGAAGAAGCCTTACGCCGCATACAATGGCGTGGCACCAGCCTGCTGGCTGCCGGTCGTACTGATGCCGGCGTCCATGCTTCTGGCCAGGTGATTGCATTTGACCTGGATTGGGCCCACGACTGTGAAACTCTGCAACGAGCATTGAACGCCAATCTGCCACAGGATGTCTCGGCACTTGAAGTGCGCCTTGCAAGCGACTCGTTTCACCCCCGTTACGACGCGCTCGCACGCACCTATTGCTACCGCTTGCTATGTTCGCCTGTACGGCATCCTTTGTTTGAACGGTATGTCTGGCGGGTCTGGCCTATGCCACAGTACGATTTGTTGGTCGCCGCTACGCAGTATTTGGTTGGGGAACATGATTTTGCAGCCTTTGGGCGTTCCCCCGTACTAGGTAGCAGTACCCGGCGCCGCATCTTGAAGGCCCAATGGCTCCCCCGCCCCCCCTTCATCACCCTGACGCTGACCGGCAACGCCTTCCTTTACCACATGGTGCGGCACATCGTCGCTTTACTGGTGTCCATCGGGCAGGGAGCCTATGCTCCTGAAACCATCCTTACCCATTTGCACCCCCCTTTCCCTCCGGTGCAGGGCTTGGCGCCCGCCTGTGGGTTGACGTTGACCCATGTCGCTTACCCCGACAGTCAACCACCATCAAACGAGTGTGATATCCCCCCCGTTTTCGGGGTGTAGCCTCATTGGATTACAAAGATATGGCAAACCAAAAAACCTATTATCCCAAAGCAGGTGAATTGACCCGTGAATGGGTGCTGGTAGACGCTAACGACCGCAACCTCGGCCGTCTGGCAACCCAAATTGCAACCATCTTGCTGGGCAAAGACAAACCCAACTACACGCCGGGCGCGGATAATGGTGACTTCGTTGTGGTAATCAACGCCGAACGCGTACAGGTGACCGGCAACAAACTGGATGACAAAAAATACTACCGTCATTCCGGTTATCCGAGCGGTATCAAGTCCATCTCGCTGCGCGAACAACTTAAAAAGCACCCCGAACGTGTGCTGCGTAGTGCCGTCTGGGGTATGTTGCCCAAAAACCGTTACGGGCGTAAGTTGATGCGTAAACTGAAGATTTACGCCGGCCCGCACTACCCTCACGAAGCCCAAAACCCAAAACCGTTGGCTTAAGGAGTACCTGACCTATGGCAAAACAATATTACGAAGGTGTTGGTCGGCGCAAAGAAGCCATTGCCCGTGTACGCATCATGGAGGGTGAAGGTAACTTTACCGTCAATGAGAAACCGGCACAGGCATATTTCACTCGCTTGGGCGACTACGATGCCGCCTTTGCACCTCTGACCGTCACCAATGAAGACCAGAAAAAATTTGACATCTCCGTTGTCGTTTCTGGTGGTGGTGTGACCGGGCAGAAAGATGCCGTCCAACTTGGTCTGGCGCGCGCCCTGGCAAAATGGAACCCGGATTTACATGCCCTTATACGCCGTAACGGTTTCTTGACCCGCGACGCTCGCATCAAGGAACGTAAAAAACCAGGTCTCAAACGCGCCCGCAAGGCCCCGACCTACACCAAGCGTTAATTCCCCCTTGGTTGCGGTATACCGCACCGAAATTTATCAACGCAAACGTAAAGCGCCCTCCCCGGCGTTTTACGTTTGCGTTTTTTGCATTCACAGGAGAACCCCTTGGCACACATTACCATTCTTGGCCTCGGCCCCGGAAACCCAGACCACTTGACCCGTCAGGCCTGGGAGACGCTCACCACCGCCGACGAAATCTGGGTACGCACCCGCCAACATCCTACCCTGGATGCGCTGCCCTCACAAGTGAAAATTCACGCTTTTGACCACCTTTACGAGACCTTACCTTCTTTTCAGGACGTTTACGCCCGCATTGTGGAGGAAGTGCTCGTCCTGGGACAGCGTCCGCAGGGGGTGATTTACGCCGTGCCGGGACATCCCTTTGTGGCGGAAGACACCGCCCCCGAGATTCTTCGCCGTGCCCGGAAGCAAGGGATACAAACGCGACTCGTAGGTGGGTTGAGTTTCCTGGAGGTGGTCTGGGAAACCCTGGGGTTGGATCCGTTCCCGCGCGCCACCCTGGGGGACGCGTTAACCCTGGGGACGCGGCACACCCCCAATTTCCCGCCCGATTCCCCCGCCTTCATCGCCCAAATCTACGACCACCACACGGCCTCCGAAGTCAAACTGACGCTGATGAGCGTCTATCCCGACGAACATCCCGTCAAACTGGTGCATGCTGCTGGGACTTCTCAGCAGGTTGTCGAAGACTTGCCGCTGTATGCCATTGACCGTTCCCCGCACATTGGCTTGATGACGGTGCTCTACCTGCCGCCGTTGGGAGAGAATGCCTCCTGCGAGGCTTTTCACGAAGTGGTGGCACGCTTGCGCGCTCCCGATGGCTGTCCCTGGGACCGTAAGCAGACGCATCAGTCGTTGCGCGCCGATTTCTTGGAAGAAGCCTACGAGGTGCTGGCTGCCCTGGACGCGCAAGACCTCCCCGCTTTGCGTGAGGAGTTGGGCGATCTGTTGCTGCACATTTTCTTACAGGCGCAAATTGCAGCCGAGGAGGGCGAGTTTACCTTGGCGGACGTGGTGCACGGCATTACCACCAAAATCATCCGCCGTCATCCGCATGTCTTCGGGGAACTGGAATTGGCCGATGAGCAGGCTGTGGTGCAAAACTGGGAGAAACTGAAGGCCGATGAGCGCGCCGAGAATGGCGAACCGGAGAAGGGCATTTTGGCAGGTATCTCGGCCGCCTTGCCCGCCTTGGCACAGGCACAGGCTTACCAGGCGCGCGCTGCACGTGTAGGCTTCGATTGGCCAACCCGCCAGGGTGTGTGGGAAAAACTACAAGAAGAACTGGACGAATTCGAACACGCGGCCAACCCCGCCGAACGGCAGGCCGAATTTGGCGATATCTTGTTCTCGCTGGTCAACCTGGCGCGTTGGGATGACGTGGAGGCCGAAACCGCCCTGCGCACCGCCAACGCCCGTTTTCGGGCACGCTTTGAGTACCTCGAAGCGCAAGCGCGCGCCACACAGCGCCCGCTTGCGGCAATGTCGCCGGATGAATTGGACGCCCTGTGGCGGGAGGCAAAAAAGGTGGTGGGGTAGTTAGATAGTTAGATAGTTAGATAGTTGGATAGTTAGGTAGTTGGCCATCGTCCGCGGTCTGTCGTCTACCATCCACCGTCTACCGTCTACCGTCCGTCATCCCCCCCCACACATTTAGCACTTTTAGCCGCCGCCGCCGCTGATGATGTTTTTGAGAATATCGCCGCCCAAACCGGCTGCCCCGCGCGTCTCATCACCACCGCCGGAGGAGGAACTAGTGCCCTGCTTGATGCGGTCTACCAGGCGGGAAAAAGGCAAACTTTGCAGGTAAACCTTGCCGGGGCCGGTCAGCGTGGCCAGGAAAAGCCCCTCGCCGCCGAACAGGGCATTTTTGAAGCCGCCTACAAAGCGGATATCGTATTGTATGGTCGTAGCAAAGGCCACGATACAGCCGGTATCCACGCGTAACGTTTCGCCCGCGGCCAGCGTTTTCTCGATGACCGTACCACCGGCGTGCGCGAAGACCATCCCGTCACCGGTCAGACGTTGCAGGATAAAGCCTTCTCCGCCGAACAGCCCGGCGCCAATCTTCTTGGTGAAGGCCACTTCAATCTCGATGCCGCGCGCCGCACACAGGAAAGAATCTTTCTGGCAAAGTACCTGGCCGTTGAAGACATCCAGGTCGAAGGGCACGATTTTGCCCGGATAGGGAGCGGAAAAAGCCGCGCGACGCTTTTGGCGCCCGTTATTCATGAAGGTGGTGATGAAGAAACTCTCACCGGTTATCATGCGTTTGAAGCCTTTGAACAAACCACCGCCGGTGCCGGTTTGCATCTCGATGTCGTCTTCCATGTAAGTCATCGTACCGACTTCGGCGCGCACGCCTTCGCCGGGGTCCAGTTCGACCTCTACGAGTTGCAGGTCATTGCCGTAGATGGTGTAATCAATTACGTCTGCCATAGTTTTCACTCCTTTGGTATGGGTTAGTGGGTAGTTCGATAGTCGGATAGTCAGGTAGTCAGGTAGTCGCGTAGTCGGGTAGCCAGCAGAGGCGGCTCCCACGCCGCCGGGTGGTCGTGTAGTCTTCTCATCTGCATTTTGCGTTTATCGGTCGGGTATTCAGCCACCGTCTTTGGTCTGTCATCCACCGTCCACCGTCAATCACTATAAATTTTTTCTTCCTCCGCATCGGCGTTTTCCGCATCCGCTTCCACATTCCGTCCGCCTTGTGGTGTTGCCAGAAACTCTTTGTAGAATTCATGCTGTATCACCAGGTTCATAATCTCGTTGGTGCCCGTCCAGATGGTAATCAACCGCACGTCGCGCAAAAGCCGTTCTACCGGGAAAACGTCCGTATATCCGATTCCTCCCAGGATTTGCATGGCATGGTTGACGACCTCCCACGCCGCTTCGGTGGAAAATTTCTTGGCTTCAGACACCAACCGCCGTACCTTGCCCGCAGATGTAGTGCCGCTATCAATGGTTTGTCCGACGGCATAATTGAGACCCCGGGCGGCATCAAGCAAAGTAAGGCTCTCGGCGATTTTGAAGTTTACCCCTTCGAAGTGTCGAATTTTCTGCCCGAAGGCTTTTCGTTTGTCCGCGTAGCGTGCCGCGATTTCGAGTGCCGCCTGCCCCATGCCGATCGCGCCGCCTGCAGAGGTCATGCGTTCCGGAATCATCATCTGGTGGAACACCGCGCTGCCTTGTCCGATGCCGGCCTCGCCTCCCAGGACGTTGCTGAGGGGCACCGGGGTATCCTTGAACACAATGCGGCCGGTTCCGCCGCCGCGCGTACCCATCAATCCGTACACGTGATGCACTTGTACGCCGAAATCTCGTTCCACCAAAAAGGCGCTCATGGCCTGCTTGGGGTCAGGGATGCCATCTACCTTGGCGTAAATGAGAAAGAGATCGGCTCCCTCAGCGCCGACTACGAAGCGCTTTTGGCCGCTGATATAAAACGTATCTCCCTCGCGGCGGGCGCGCGTGGTCGCACCGAAGAAATCCGACCCGCCACGCGGCTCCGTTAACCCTTCGGCCACGGTGATTTGACCGCTGATCATGGGTTTCAGGTACTTTTCCTTTTGTGCCTCCGTCCCGAAGACGTGGATGGCTTCCCCCACGATGGAGACCAGGGAGTACAGGCAGGCTAGGGCAGTACCCAACACGCCGACTTCCTCTAAGGCCAGCAGTTCTGAACGCCAGGGCAGGCCCGCACCCCCCCACTGCGGGGCAAAACGGAGACCCAACAGCCCGCGCCGGCCGGCTTCTTCGACGAATTCGCGCGGATACAAGACCTTATCCGCGTCCATATCCAACAATAGTTGACGGGGGACACTGGCGACAAAATCCTGCATGTGCCTGCGGAGTGCCCTTTCCTCGTCATTGAGCATAGATTCAATAGACATGTATTTCTCCTGTTTGAAGATAGAGGCGCTCAAATAGTTATGGCGTTTGGATGTCCGCCGAGATGCGGAGAACGTGCGGTGATAAAAATGGATAGCAGTGCGTCCACCGAACTCATTATACACTCATCTTCGATTGTTGAGATTGTCGGGTTCATTAGGAATTGGCGCGCCGCCAGATGTAGGGCGGAATTAATTCCGCCCTACGGCGTGTTGCCAGATATGAGGGTGCATCACGGAAAATCCCAAAGAGCCGATTGTCGGGTGTCTATCGTTTGTCGTGCCCTCGCACTTTTCGCTTTACTTCCCTAGCACGCGCTGTAAGAGGGGGCGCATAGCCTGGATGGCCCGGCCGCGGTGGCTGAGCAAGTTCTTCTCTGCCTCAGAGAGTTCGGCCATGGTGCAGCCACGCTCGGGCAGGTAGAAAATGGGGTCGTAGCCGAAGCCGTTGGCGCCGCGTTCTTCGGGGACGATTTCCCCTGGACAAATGCCCTGGGTGTAATGCAGGTCGCCCGAAGGCAGCGCTAGACATACCATGCATACGAAGCGCGCCGTCCACGGGCGTGGATGCGACCTCAGGTTTTCCAGCAGGTAAGTGCGACGGTCGGCATCGGAGGCTTGTACGTGGGGGGCAAAGCGTGCTGAACGAATGCCGGGTAGCCCGTTGAGGGCCGCCACTTCCAGGCCGGAATCGTCCGCCAGTGTGGGCAGACCGCTGGCCTGGGCGTAAGCCTGTGCTTTGAGCGTCGCGTTGGCGCGGTAGGTGTGGCCGGTTTCCTCTACATTCAGGTGCTGTGACAGGTCGTTGAGGGTACGCAAGGCGTATGGCAGACCATTCAGCAAGGCAGTGATTTCCCGCACCTTGTCCGGGTTGGAGGTGGCAATCAACAAGTCGGTCATGGGAAAATTCTGTTTTTGGGGATGTAATTGGGGTATTTGTTTACCGCCGAGAACGCACAGAGAGCGCTGAGATGACAGAACGGGAAAATCTTGACCAGATCACGGAGAGCATGATCGGTGCCGCTATTGAAGTGCACCGCGCTCTGGGGCCTGGCCTTCTGGAGTCGGCGTATGAAGCCTGTCTGACTTTTGGCCCAACGCGGCCTGAAGGTGGAACAACAGAAACCCCTGCCCGTGGTCTATCGGGAGGTCAAGCCGGATTGTGGCTACTGCCTGGATCTTCTCGTCGAAGAAGCGGTCGTTGTCGAGGTGATGCCGATTCATCAGGCTCAGTTGCTTTCTTACCTGAAGCTTTCTGGTTGCAA
>DYKW01000006.1 GCA_020722405.1 Anaerolinea thermophila | reverse complement strand
GAAGAAGCGGTCATTGTCGAGGTGATGCCGATTCATCAGGCTCAGTTGCTTTCCTACCTGAAGCTTTCTGGTTGCAAGGTGGGCTTGCTGATCAACTGCAATGTCAGGGTCCTGCCTGAAGGATGGCATTCGCCGGGTGGTGAAGTACGGGCGACCGACCGGTCGCCCCTCCAGATTCTCTGCGTTCTCCGCGGGCTCTGCGGTAAACAGATACGATTGCTGAAACATGGGAACGCTATTCCACCCTCATACCTGTTTTCAACCCCTATGACGTCTCTCCTGACTTTTACCGGTATGTATTGCAAAATTATCTGGATTTGCAATTCCCAAGGGGCATCTTGCACCTTATAATGCAAGCGCAAAACATCCGACGCTATTTCATTACACCTTGGTGATGTGACAATGTACAAGATCATTCTCAAGCAACCTAAATTTCTGCACCCTTTCAATGAACCGGCGCGAGATTTGCGTGTGCTCAACAAGCCACTGTGGCTCAATCAGCGCGATGTGCTGGCACCATATACGCACCGTGAAATTGAGGTGGATAACGATGAGCCCATCCCGGCTATCGAAGGCTCTTGCATTGTCTATCGTGACAACCTGTATTTTGATTCGGCTTATGTAGAAGCCTTTCTAACCGAGGCACAAAAACGAGACGTCCCTTCCCGAGCGGCCTTTACTTTGAGAGACTCGGCCTTTAGAGAACATGCGTTGCCTCTGGCAACCTCGTATACGAAAGATGGGGACTATTACCTGGCTGATTTCTGGTATTACCCGAATGGCATTGCTGACTATGCGGAGCCATTGGTTATCGACCTACAGGCTCGAGAACTAGGCTACTATCATGTGCCCGTGTACATGGCTCATGAGCAGGGCGATCTGGTCTTCCAGGTACCGTTGCGTAGTTTTTTGGCTATCGACAGTTGGGTGCATATTTTTATTGCTGATGTGGTTTTTGGCCTATTCTCTCGTGGTGCCCGTTTCGAGGATCAGTTAAAAAAAGATCCGTTTACCAAATTACGCGTCCTGACAAAGGCATTGTATGAGGGCAAGCAAGTGTTGGAATGCTCCGAAGTCGTTAAGATTGGGCGTAACTGTGTTATTGATCCAAGGGCTGTTATTCATGGGCCGACAACTATTGGCGACAATGTCACTATCAATGCCGGCGCAGTTATTGAAAATTGTATTATTGGGGATAATGTCAACATCTCTCAAGACTGCCAGTTGATGCTTTCTGTAGTGGGTGATGGCGCGTTCTTGCCTTTTCGTGCCTCGCTTTTCATGACCACGCTGATGGATAATAGTATGGTCGCACAAAATACTTGCTTGCAAATGTGTGTGATTGGCCGGAATACATTCTTGGGCGCTGGCTCGACTTTTACCGATTATAATTTGCTACCAACACCTATCCATGCCCTGGATGGCAACGGTAAACTACAAATAGCCAACCGGCCAGTGTTAGGCGGTTGTGTGGGGCACAATTGCCGTATTGGCTCTGGCATGATCATCTTTCCGGCACGTACGATTGAATCAGATGTGGTACTATTTGCTTCACAAGAGCGTCGCGTGATTACCCATAACATTTCTTATGAGCAGAGCGATCATCATAAGGTTGCAGCGGCACATTTACATCGCCGCATGTACCCGCGTGAAGAAGAAATTACTGAAGAAACATGGTAGTATCCAAATATGGATACTTTTGCTTTCATTATTCACCCTATTGATCCTAAACGGGATGTTAGCCGTAAGTTTCCGTTGTTAGGCCGTTTGTTAACCGAGAAGCAAATCCATTTCTTCTCTACCTTTTTCCCGCCGGTATATATTTCGGAGATTGAGGGCATTACTTCTCAGGCCACCGGAAAAGAGATTAAAGGTTGGTTTGTAGCGTGCCCATATACACCACAGCGTATGCTTTCATTGCCAGAAAGGACGGTCTATCGTAAAATTATCCAGACCGGGCGCCTGGCTGAAAAATTAGGCGCGAAAATCTTGGGATTAGGTGCGTTTACCTCAGTTATCGGTGATGCTGGTATAACCATTGCGCGTCATCTTGATGTTCCTGTGACTACCGGTGATGCTTACACTGTAGCAATTGCTGTCGAAGCAGTCCAGGAGGCGGCTCGCCAAATGTCTATTCGGTTGCCAGATGCCAGTGCTGCCGTGGTTGGTGCAACTGGTGCCATTGGCCAGGTTTGCGCTGAACTTTTGGCTGATCAGGTTGCCAGGCTGTACTTGGTTGGGCGCCGCATGGATGTACTACATGCCTTGCGCGAACGCTTACAAGGAAGCCGGGCGCACGTGGTAGTGGCTTCACAATCAGAAGCCTTGCGTCAATCAACCTTGGTCTTGACCGTCACGAGCGCTGTAGACAGCATTATCGATCCACAAGAACTTAAGCCGGGCAGTGTAATTTGCGATGTTGCTCGTCCGCGCGATGTGTCGGCACAAGTAGCAGCGCAACGTCCAGATGTGCTAGTTATTGATGGTGGTATGGTGGAAGTCCCTGGCCCGGTAGATTTCCACTTTGACTTTGGTTTTCCGCCTGACAAAGCATACGCTTGCATGGCAGAGACAATGGCGCTGGCTTTGGAAGGGCGCTTCGAAGATTACACGTTAGGTAAAGAAATCCGTCGAGCGCAAGTTGAAGAAATTCATAGGATTGCACATAAGCATGGCTTTCGGTTAAGTGGTTTTCGTTCTTTTGAGCGTCCTGTGACACCTGAGCATATCGCCAGGGTACAGGAATTGGCCTGGCAGCGTGCCAAAGCCTGAATGGTTCGGCTTATTCCCTTGTGCTGCTAAGCATTGGCACAGGGTAAAAAGTGTTCAGAAAGATTTTATATTCGATGGTGTAGTGGCATTGCACTACTACAAATATTTCCTCTCGGGAGGCCGTTATGGGAAAATCCCGCATACTGATTGTAGAAGATGATTTCGACATCTCTAATATGCTGCGCATTTACTTCACCGCACAAGGATATGATGTAGATATCGCACCACGCGGTTCCGATGCGCTAGAAAAAACCCGCCAGGGCTTGCCTCATCTGATCGTTCTCGACATCATGCTGCCGGATATCGATGGTTATGAGGTTTGTCGTACCTTGCGTACCAATATCCGTACCAGCCATATTCCGGTCATTTTCCTGACCCAAAAAGATGAACGTGGTGATAAATTACAAGGCCTGGAATTGGGCGCTGATGATTACATTACGAAGCCTTTTGATATCGAAGAGTTGAAGTTGCGCGTACAAAACGCCATTATGCGTGCTGAGCGCGAAAATTTGCGTGATCCGCGTTCGGGCTTGCCATCTGGACGGCTGATTGAGGAGCAATTGCGCCGTATTATCCGCCAGGATGGTTGGGCATTGATGGATGTGCGCGTCAATCACTTTGAGCCCTTTAAGGAAGTATATGGGTTTGTGGCTGGTGATGATGTATTGCGTTTTACAGCAATGCTGTTAGGCGAAGCGGTGGATGAGCTAGGTAGCGCCGATGACTTTATTGGACATGCTGGCGGCGATAATTTCGTCATCATAACGCAGGAAGATAAAGCCTCTCTCATCCGGAAGCGCATTAAAGAACGCTTTTCGGAAGAAGTCAAAACGCAATACAACTTTATGGATCGCGAACAGGGCTACATCATGGCCAGTGACGAAAACGGTCAATTAGTACAGATGCCATTAATGACGCTGGCAGTTGGGACTGTTTCACCAAGTGAATTTGACTTTGCTGACATTCGAGAGATTACAGAATTGGCTGCTGAAGCGCGTCGTAAGGATGCTATTGTTGGATAATTCCCCAAATGTTTCCTGATCTTCTACCTCTGGGACTGCTTCTAACCATTATTGGCGCAGGATTTATTACCCTGCTGGCAGTAATGTTGCGCGTCCTGCGGAAGTCTCCCGGCATCAACGTTGTGGATCAGGAAATACCTATTCTTTTGCGTGACATTACATCACATGAAGATGCTGTTTTGTTGGTAGAGCCAGGCGGGCGTATCTTAAGTGTGAATGAAAATGCTCGCATGTGGTTTGGTATGCAAGAGCCAGACCTAGAACGCTATGCTCGCCGTACTCGTCCCAGTGATGTTTTCTTGGGGGTGTGCGCAAGTGAAGGAACGGCACGCTTTTCCGTTAGTGGTAGACTGGTTGAAGCCACATCTTATCTAATTTCTCACCCCGCGGTGGGAAATGTTATGTTGGTGGCTCTTCGTCGCGCTGAAATCGTTTCTTTAGACGAATCTCAGGGTATGCCCAGCGGCACGTTGATGCTGTTGACCGAACTAAGCCAAAACATGGCTGCTAGCCTGGAACTGGAAGATACCCTACAGGCAATTTTAGAAGGCGTTGAACATCTCATCCAGGCCGATTTTGCTGAAATCACCATTTGGGACAACGAGAAGCGCCATCTTATACCGTATCGCTTTATTGGTACTGCCAGTGGTGAGCACCACATGGAAAAAACAGACCAGCGCTATGGTCCTGACGATGGTTATTCTGGTTATTTGATTCGCGAGCGAAAACCGTTATTGATTGCTAATGTGGACGCTTTCCGTGAATTTCGCCCTGCAATTGATCGGCGCCGCTATCCTTTCCATTCCTATCTTGGTGTTCCCTTAACAGTAGGGGGGAAATTTATTGGTACGCTGGAATTGGCCGCGGTGGCCATAGATGCCTTCTCCCAGAAAGACTTTGATACCTTCAAAATTATTGCCAGGCAGGCGGCAGTAGCATTGCATAACGCTGTGCTTTTCCGTGATGAACGGCGCCAAAGCCTGGAGTTAAGTGGCCTGGCGCATTTGGCGCAAGTGACCACCGCTGTGCGTACTTCGGAAGAGTTGTTCTCTCGCCTTGTAGAAAGCCTCCACACGTTGTTTGATGTAGAATTCCTGGGGATTTTGCGCTATGATGAGTTTCGCCGCCAACTGGTAGGGATGTCTCCTTTCATTGGCTTACCAGATGATTTCCTGGCTCTTTACAAAGTGGATATTCCACCTCAAAGTGAGGCCGAGGCCGTTCTTCAGTCCCAGCGCATTATTAACGCCCATGAACCAACCTCTGACCCTGATTTGATAACATTGGGCTTGCATTATGGAATGCAAGCCGCCGGCATGCGCCATACCTTGTTGGCAACTCTGTCTGCCTCTGGGCGTGTAGTGGGGTATTTACAAATTGCAAATCGCCGGGACATGGCCTCTTTCGAAGACGAAGACGTCCGTCTGTTGTCCATTGTGGCAGCACAAATTGGTCCTCTCTTGGAAAACGTCAGCCTGATTCAAGAAGCAGGGCAACGTGTACAACGTTCCGAAGCCTTGCGGCGTATTGTCTCCTTGTCTAGTTCATCGGCCACACTAGATGAAATCCTGAAGTATTCTGTCCAGGATGCTGCTCGCCAATTGCGCACTGATTTTGCCTTTATCTATTTGCAAGATGAAACTACCGGAGCAGTTAGCCTGCATATTGAATCTTTGTTTGGCCTGTCCCCAGATGATCTTTCCCAGCACATTTTCATGAATTCCCCTGAATATAAAGAGATGGTTTCAAATCATCGGAAAGTGCTGATTACAGGTCAAGCGCTGGAAGATTCGGAAGTGGGGAGTTTTTATCGCTCTTTGGCGGCAGCGCTAGACATTAAGGCTGTGCTGGCTGTTCCTTTGGTCGCGCGAGAGTACTCTCTGGGAGAGATTGTATTTGCCAGCCGCCAAAAAGACCATTTTGATGCATCTTCACTTTTATTTGCATCAACGATTGCCGGCCAACTTGCTGGCGCCGTTGAGCGTGCTGAACTGTATTCTCAGACAGATGAAACGCTGCGACGTCGGGTGGATGAATTAACTTCCTTGACGCGAATCAGCCACGAGCTCAACGCAACCCTTAACTTACAGCATATTCTTCCACTGGTTTTAGAAGAAGCCCGGCGTATTAGCCATGCTGAAAATGGCACTATTGTGCTCTTCCCTATAGATGGAAGCGGCGTTGCCTCGCGCGAAAAGGACTTCATTTTTGTAGGGGCTAATCCGGTTGCCTGGTTATCGCATGTGGTTCAGCGCCTGAGTGGGTGTAAAGAAGTTTTGCACATTGCCGATCTTGGGCCTGATCCCCTGCCACTGCCTGCTGAATCGGCGCAGACGGCCTTATTGGCCCCCGTTATTTTCCAAGAACAATTTGCTGGCTTTTTGTATTTGTGGGCGAATCAGGCAGATGCATTCGATGCTGTGGCCGCTGAGACAATCCAGTCGCTTTCTGTACAAGTCGCGATTGCTTTGGGGAATGCCCTCCGCTATCAGGAGCAAACACGTAAGAATGAACTGCTCAATCGCCGTGTTGAGACGGCGAATAAACTATTAGAAGCCCTCCAGATGCAATATGCTAACCGCTCGCTGGAAGAATCTCTGGAGGCAATTGCTTACGCTATTCAGGAATCTACCCCTTTTAATAAGGTGCTTATCAGTGTATACCAACCAAAGGGTGAATACTTGCGGCGGGTGGCAGGAGCAGGGCTAAGCCTGACTGAAATGGAAGAACTCAAGTTGCATACCCAACCCTGGAAGGCCATTCAAGAACTTCTTCAGCCAGAATTTGCGTTGGGACGCTCGTATTTTATTTCTAAAGAGCACAATCCGTTGATGCCTTCTGATATTCACGTTTTTTATCCAGAAAATCTGGCGCCTGTACCCACTTATAGCGATGATAAATCCTGGATTCCTGATGACATGCTTATTACACCCCTATACGATCCCGAGGGAAACATTCTGGGACTAATTAGCGTGGATGTTCCGCGCGATGGCATGCGTCCAGATTTGCCCACTATTGAGACGTTGGATATTTTTGCCAGTCAGGCCGCATTGACTATCCAAACCCATCAAAAATTAGAGGCTTTGGGTACCGAACTGGAATCCCTGAAGCAGCGTTTGGAACGTACCCGTTACATGGCCACAGTTTCTCAGCGACATTTACCGTTTTTGCTCCATAAAGATGTTGAACAAATACTGTCGCTGTATCAGTTGAGCAACCACACTCGCCGTCTGCATGCCGGCTTGGATATTGCGGCTTTGGTTAATCAGCAATCCGATCGAGAATCTGTATATCGCGTATTGAGCGAGGAATTGCTCCAGCGAATGGATATGGATGCGGTTTTTGTGGCTGAGCAAGATGCCTCTGGCCCACGCCTGACCCATCAAGTGGGAAACATCCCCGAAGGCGTGAACCCTGCCGCCCTTTTAGGGCAAGTGAATCCTTTGTCCCAAGCATTACTCTCTGGTGAAATGATTCTGACTTCTGATATTGGGCGACAAAAATCCTGGCAGGAGAGCCCTTTCCTGCGGCAATTACGTGCTCAAGCCTTCGTATGTTTTCCAATTGTAATTGACCAGGGGCGCCCGGATGCGGTTGTGCTAATGATTAGCCAGTCGCCGCTTGCCAGTTTTACGCCTGCTGATTGGAAACTTTATAGCCTGCTTGGCCGGCAAGTGGCATTGACTATGCAAAATTTGAATCTGTTGACCGAAACCAGTTACCGCCTGCGTGAGGTCAACCTGTTGTTGGAGTTTAGCCGTCAACTTGGTGGCTTGGAACCTGACAGCATTTTGCACACATTGTTGGATACCGTTATGCAGGTGGCCATGCATGCTCAGGCCGCTCAAATCCTGTTGTGGAGTGACCAAAAACAAGCACTGGTACCTCAAGTGGTGGTTGGTATGGTGGATGAGGTGGAAGCGCTAAAGATTGCCTATCCATTGGATACGTCCCTCCCGGGCCAAGTTTTTGATACCGGACGCATTCACCGTGAAGGCAACTTGGATTTTGCACGGGCTTATCGCCTAAGCCCCGAAGGATTGCTATGCTATCGCGATGCCACTGGCGGGCGCTTGCCGGTATCTTCTCTGGTTGTACCCATCCAATCCGGTGAGCACAAATGGGGCGTTTTGGTGGTGGACAACTATACCCTCAATCAGGCTTTTGCTGTTGAGGACCAGGCACTTATCCATTCCCTCACCCAACAGGCTGCCCTGGCCTTGGAAAATGCCCACTTATACCAAAATGCAGCCCAAAAAGCCAACCAATTGCAGTCGTTGACCATGGCGTCCAGTGCCTTGAGTGCCAGTTTGGCACAAACGGATGCTTTGATTAATTCCCTCCTTGACCATCTGGCATCTGCTGTTCCTTTTGATACTGCTACGCTCTGGTTGCGCGAGGGGTACCAACTAATGATTCGCTCGGCGCGTGGTTTTGATGATAATAATGAACGCCTGGGTATTTCAGTTACCCTTGACGATAGCCGTTTATTCCAGGAAATGTTGTCCAGCAAGCAGGCTATTGTCGTGGGAGATGTGGTTGCCGATGAACGTTTCCCGGCGTGGGGTGAGGCTCCTTATCGCTCGTGGCTGGGCCTGCCGATGATTAGCAAAGGCGAATTGAAGGGTGTAATTGCTCTTGAAAAAGTGGAGCGTGATTTTTATGCGCCTGATGATGTGCAGATTGCATCTACCTTTGCAACGCAAGCGGCAATTGTTTTGGAAAATGCCAGTCTGTTGAATGAAAGTTTACGCCGTACGCAGGAGTTGGATGAGCGCTCTGAGCGCTTGACACTGCTCAATCAGTTATCTGCCAATTTGAGTGCCTCCCTGGATGTAGATACCATCTTAAATGTCACCCTGAATGAACTTCTAAAGGCTGTTTCAGGCTCATCAGCATCGGCAGTTCTGTTCAGTGCTCAAACGCAATCTCCGGTGTTATGGGCTGAAATACCGCCGACCGAGAATACCTTACCAATAGCCTTGCCGAATGTGCCGGTTTTTGCTCATCTGCGAGAAGGACAAGGTATCTTTCAGACTGATGATGTCCGCGCAGAAAAGGATTTGGAAGCCCTGCTTCCTCACCTTGAGAACCACAATGCACAATCTTTGTTCATGGTGCCCATGATTTCCGGCAATACCGTCCACGGTGTGTTGATGGTATATGAAATCAGGCGCTCCTATCGCTTTGCGCCTGAAGAAATCGAACTTGCACGCACCATCAGTAACCAGGCCGCAATTGCTTTGCAAAATGCTCGCTTGTACGAAGAGACACAATCCCGCCTGAATGAAATCAGCGCAATTTACCAGATTTCCCAGACACTGGTCTCAACCATTGACTTGCCCACGCTTCTCCGGCGTCTGCCGGAAGATTTGAGCGCGATCGTGGGCACTCGTAACTTCTATCTGGCGCTGTATGACAAGCAACAAGATATTGTCACATTCCCAGTAGTACGAGAGAATGGGGTGCCTTTATCGGTAGCACCTCAAAAGCCGCAGGGGCTTACGGGATATATTTTGCGCACTCGAGAGTCTCTTTTGTTGGCCGGCGATGACGTCCCCCAAAAATTACATGCGCTGCAAGCAACTCTGATTGGCCCAAAACACGCGGCCGCCTATCTTGGTGTCCCCTTGTTGGTTGGGGATGAGCCAATTGGTGTATTAGCGGTAGAAAATTTGGATAACCCCAATGCCTATACCGATAACGATTTGCGTTTGCTAAACACTGCTGCTGCACAGTTGGCGGTTGCTATCCAGAACAGCCGCCTGTTTATGGAAGCCCGACAACGTACGGATGAACTTGGCCTGCTCTTTGAATTTGGGTCTCGGATTGCCAATGAACTCGATGAGGCGCGTTTGGTTGACGTTGCCCTGGAGATTGTACAAGATGCCATGAAGGTAGATACGCTGGCACTGGTGGTAGAAAGTGAGAGTGGAGATCTCATCGCCGAAGTAGTGGATTCTGGGAAACGTCTTCCCCAACTGCCCGTTCCCCGTGATGGCACCAGTTTGAGCGAATATATCATTACGCACGGCGAACCACTGCTATTGCGCGATGCAAGCGACCCTGATGAATACATCCCCGTGCCGGGATATGACGTTGGGCAGGCAGTGCGTTCCTGGGTGGGTGTGCCGCTGATCGCGCGCGGCAAAACCATCGGCGCGTTCTCTTTGCAGGATTCTCATCCAGGACAGTTTACTGAGCGGCACACACGCTTGTTGGGACAGGTAGCCGGTCAATTAGCGACTGCACTCGATAATGCCCGCTTGTTTGCACAGGTACAGAGTTACGCCGAACAGTTAGAGCACCGCGTGGCCGAGCGCACGCAGGAACTCGCGCGCGAACATCAGCGCACCGAGACACTGTTGCGCATCATCACCGAACTTTCGGCCAGTTTGGACATGGATATCGTGCTCAACCGCACCCTGGCATTGATCAATCAAATTGTCGGGGCGGAACAAAGCACCATCATGATGGTAGATAGTGCCGATGAAGTGTTGCTGCGACGTGCTTCGCTTGGCTATACCCTGCCCACCCCTGAAGGTGGAGAGACGACGGCACTCAAGACCGATCAAGGGTTGGCTGGCTGGGTTATCAAGAACCAGAAAGCCGTCATGGTGCCAGATGTCACCAAAGACCCGCGTTGGGTGGAAAATCCGAAGTATCCAACCCAGCACCGCAGCGCTATGGTGGTGCCGTTGATGGTAGGCGAAGAGGCTTTGGGGACGTTAATGCTCTTTCACCGTGAGCCCAATCGTTTTTCAGAATTGCAGTTAGATTTAGTGACGGCAACAGCCAAGCAAATTGCAGTTGCACTAAATAACGCCAAACTTTACCGCTTGGTTGCTGAACAGGCAGAACGTTTGGGCGATATGCTGCGTGCTCAGCATATCGAAACCAGCCGCTCACAGGCCATCCTGGAAGCCGTTGCCGATGGTGTACTGGTGACCGATAAGAACGGCCTGATTACACTCTTCAATGCTTCTGCAGAACGCATTCTGGAAATCCCTCGCCAACAGGTATTGCAAAAATCCTTGGAGAACTTTTCAGGGATGTTTGGTCAGGCCGCGCGCGAGTGGATGGAGACCATCCGTGCCTGGTCGCAAAATCCAGAGGCTTATTCCCCCGAAGATATTTATGCCCAACGTATCGATATGAGCAACGGGAGTGTGGTTTCCGTCCACCTTTCGCCGGTGCTTTTGCGTAACGAGTTCCTGGGTACGGTTTCTATTTTCCGAGACATTACCCACCAGGTCGAAGTGGACCGCCTGAAGTCCGAGTTTGTAGCCAATGTCAGCCACGAATTGCGCACGCCGATGACCTCCATCAAGGGCTATGTGGACATCCTGTTGATGGGAGCGGCCGGCAAACTAACAGATAACCAGACCAATTTCTTGCAGGTAGTGCGCAGCAATACCGAGCGTATGATTTCGTTGGTGAACGACTTGCTCAATATCTCACAGATGGAAACCGGGCGTATTGCACCGAATATCTCGGCGGTGGACATCGCCCCCGTAATCAAGCAGGCCGTAGATAATGTACGTGCCTTTGCCGAAAAAGAAAACCGAGAGATGAATTTTTACGTTGAATTACCGGAAAGCCTGCCGAAGGTGCTTGCAGATTCTAAGCGGATCATGCAAGTTATCCAAAATTTGGTGGATAACGCCTATCATTACACCCCAACAGGCGGCAAGATATGGATAACCGCCCATCTGAAAGACGACTTCTTGCAAATAGATGTACGCGACAACGGCATTGGGATTCCTCCCGAAGATCAGGAACGGGTTTTTGAGCGCTTTTATCGCGGCGACGATACCCTGGTCATCGAAACTCCCGGCACAGGGTTAGGACTCTCCATTGTCCAAAACCTGGTTCACATGCACGGCGGTGAAATTTGGGTGCAGAGCCAAGGCGTCCAAGGCGCTGGCAGCACTTTCTCCTTTACCCTGCCGCTGGCAAAATCAGAATCTGTCGCGCAAGATGATGATATGTTGGCCGAACAAACAACAAACTAAACCTACCTGGAGATTTTATCCATGGCTCATATTTTGATTGCAGAAGATGAAAAAGACATCCGAGATTTGATCACTTTCGTTTTGGGGATGGCGGGGCACGAGGTCACAGCGGTGAAGAATGGTAAAGAATTGTATGAGACGGCTGTTTCCATGCAAGATAATCCCCCAGACCTGGTGATCACCGATGTGCGTATGCCTTACATGTCTGGTTACGAAGCGTGTGCCAGCATCAAAGCCGAACCGGCATTGAAGGACGTGCCGGTTGTTATCCTTTCGGCGAAAGGGCAGGAATCGGAGATTGAAACCGGCGTGAAATCCGGTGCAGATGAATATATTCTCAAACCTTTTGCTCCCGACCAACTGATAACGCGCGTGGCTGAAATTCTCTCTAAGTATGGCAAGGCCTGATTTTGCGTAACTTTTGCGTCAAGGCCGCTCGGACAAATATTTTCTGGAAGGTACAACACACCCATGAGTGCCATTATCCTGCAGGAAGAAATCGTACACTATGAATTTCTGGGACGCGGACGCCCTTTGATTTTCCTGCATGACTGGGTCGGGTCCTGGCGCTATTGGATCCCATCCATGCAATCTGCCGCGGTCTCTTATCGCACCTATGCGCTTGATTTATGGGGCTTTGGGGATACGGCCAAGCGCGAAAGCAGTTATACCCTGGAAGGACAGATGGAATTGTTGGATTCGTTCCTGGAAAAACTGGGTATCCCGAAGGTGGCGTTGGTTGGCCATGGATTGGGTGCCGTGGTGGCCTTGATGTACGCCGCTCGTTTTCCTACTTACGTCAACCGAGTGATGGCCGTCTCCCTTCCGGTTGGTGAAGTGACGATTAGCCCTCGCCTGTATCAAGATAGTCCCGTTGAACTTGCCAACTGGCTACTGGATGATACCCCGGCAAACGAGCCGGTACGGGCTGAAATGAGCAAAACGGACGCCAGGGCGATTCACACCTCAGTTCAATCTCTGGATAGCGCTGCACTCCTTGATATGGCGCTCAACTTGCCGACCCCTTGTTTGCTGGTGCACGGCCAAGGGGACCGGACAATTACGCTGAATGACCCGTTGCAAAACGTTTACAACCTGCCGGAGAATACGCATTATATCTTGTTCGAAGAATCCGGCCATTATCCCATGTTGAGCGAAACCAGCAAATTTCACCGCCTGATGCAAGATTTTTTGGCTTTGGAATCTGGCGTGAGCCCGCAAACTTTACAACTCAGAGAAGAATGGAAGCGCCGCGTGCGCTAAACTTGCCCAAACCGCCCCTCCGCCGGGCGGTTTTTTGTTTGAAACTGGAGTCTGGCGAAACCGGCGGACAACCGATATTAATCCACAGATGGCACAGATTACACAGATTTTTAAGCCGCCCTCCGGCGAAAAACCATGTAAATTTGGGGATGGCTCATTTTCCACTGGAAATAGGTTTACACTTTTGTGCTGGTGTAAAAACCCCCCCGGAAAGTATCTTTATCCCCCCTTTCCCTCAGGGAAGGGGGGATAAAGGAGGAATGGGCGAGAACACATCAATTGATTGTAAGTGTTTACAGATTTCTGAACCATGCCTAAATTTGCGTTCGAATAAGAAAACGCCAGAGTCCAGTTTGAAAGTGTACCCGACCGTCCGGCGGCGTGGGGTGGGCGAAAAATCTTTCGCCCCGACTATCCGACTACCCGACTACGCGACTATCCGACTATCCGACCACCTGACTAACCAGCATTCTCTCCTTGACAACCCTCATCCCCTGACGTATACTAACCACGCACCAAAACATTCGCACGGGGAGCCTGGTATGGCCGGGCTGAGAGGAGGACACCGAGTCCTCGACCCGCAAGACCTGAACCGGATAATGCCGGCGGAGGGATGGCACATCACAAAATTCTAATCCCTCCGCCAGCGGAGGGATTTTATTTTGCGCGCTGTGATTTTCGCCAACGGCCTTCTCACCGACTCGCAGCAAGTGCAGCGGCTGCTGCGCCCCGATGATTATCTCATCGCCGCGGATGGCGGCGCACGCTACTGCTTGCGCCTGGGATTACGACTGCATCTGGCAATCGGAGATTTTGATTCCCTGGAGACTGAATACCTAGCCGAGTTGCAGGCCGCCGGCGTGCCTGTGCGCCGCTTCCCTGCCGAGAAGGATGAAACCGACCTCGAATTAGCGCTGTTGGCAGCCCGCGAAGCCGGTGCTGACGAGGTCATCATCCTCGGCGCGTTGGGCGGACGCTGGGACATGACGTTGAGCAATATTCTGCTCCTCGTGCACGCTGGTTTTCAGCAGATAAACCTTTCGCTGGTGGATGGTTCTCAAGAGATAAGGCTACTCTCCCCGGGACGTACCTGGGAGATCCACGGCCAACCCGGGGATACGGTATCCCTCATCCCCCTGCAGGGAGATGCAGAGGGGATTTCCTCCCACGGGTTGCGTTATCCGCTTCGAGAGGGGGTACTGCACTTTGGTGTAGGGCGCGGCGTTAGCAACGTCCTGCTCGAAAACCCGGCCCAGGTTTCTCTGCGAAAAGGTTTGTTGGTGTGCATTCTTATCCACCAAAACCAACCTGAGGAGTAAAACACCTATGAGTAAAAAATTCCTACACTTCCCTATTTTGTTGCTGCTTTTGGCGTTGCTCTTGACCGCCTGCAGCAGCCCCGCGGCTTCACCATCTCCGGTTGAGCCGACCAAGGCCCCAGTCGAATCAACCAATCCTCCGGTGGAACCGACCAGCACATCCGCCGAATCAACCAATCCTCCGGTGGAACCGACCAGCGCCTCTGCCGAACCTCGCACCTTGACGGTCATGACCCACGACTCCTTCGACGCCTCCGAAGAGGTCATCCAAGCCTTCGAACAGGCCAACAACGTCGAAGTAACCTTTATCCAGGGCGGCGATACCGGTTCGGCGCTCAACAAGGCCATCCTCTCCAAGGGCAACCCGCCTGCCGATGTCTTCTATGGCGTGGATAACACCTTCCTCAGCCGCGCTCTGGATGAAGACATTTTTCTGCCCTATGAATCGCCGCTCCTGGCTGAAATCGACGATGCCTTCGAACTCGACCCGCAGCACCGTGCCCTGCCGGTGGATTACGGCGATGTGTGTCTCAACTACGACGTGGCCTACTTCACTGACAAGGGCCTGCAGCCCCCTGCCAGTCTCGAGGACCTGCTCAAGCCGGAGTACAAAGACTTGCTGGTGGTCGAAAATCCGGCTACTTCCTCCCCCGGCCTGGCCTTCTTGCTGACCACCATCGGGCATTTTGGTGAAGACGGCTACCTGCAATTCTGGCAAAACTTGAAAGACAACGGCGTGGCCGTGGTGGATGGCTGGGAAAACGCCTACTACAGCGAATTCAGCGTGTGGGGCGGCACGCATCCCATCGTAGTTTCCTATAGTTCCAGCCCGGCCTTCGAGGTCATCTACGCCGACCCGCCGGTGGATACCCCGCCGACCGCGGCCGTAGTAGGCAATGAGACCTGCTTCCGCCAGATTGAGTTCGTGGGCATTCTGCGGGGCACCCAAAACGAAGACCTGGCCCGCAAGTGGGTAGATTTCATGCTCGATACCCAGTTCCAGGCTGATATGCCGCTCAAGATGTTCGTTTTCCCCGTCAACCCCAACGCGCCCTTGGACGAGGCCTTTGTGAAGTATCTGGCAACGCCTGAAAAACCGGCTTACGTTGCGCCGGCAGACATTGCCGCCAAACGAGAGACCTGGATTCAGGCCTGGAGCGATACGGTTTTGCGGTGAACTCTCCCTCTGTTTCTACCGTGAGGACGGTTGACCGTTTCCAAAAATTCCTGGCCGCGGCGGGATGGTGGTTCCCGCCGTTGGCCTTTTTGGCGTTGTTCTACGCCTGGCCATTGGCGCGCATCCTGAGCCTCAGTTTCGCCCGTCAGGGGCAGTATGCCCCGCTGTTCAATGCGCTGTTTTCGGAGCGCACGCTGCATGTCTTGGGCTTCACGTTCTGGCAGGCTGCGCTTTCCACCTTGCTCACCTTGGCGCTGGGGCTGCCGGGTGCCTACTTGTTCTCGCATTACGATTTCCGCTTCAAAGGGCTTTTTCGAGCGCTGACCGGCGTGCCGTTTGTCATGCCTACCCTGGTGGTTGCGACCGCTTTCGATGCCCTGCTGGGGCCGCGTGGCTGGGTCAATTTGGGGTTGATGTCCCTCTTGGGACTGAGCCGTCCGCCAATCACCTTTGCCAACACACTGACGGCTATTCTGGTGGCGCACGTGTTTTACAATACCACCATCGTACTGCGCATGGTGGGTGATTTTTGGGAGCGGCTTAGCCCACGTCTGACCGCTGCGGCGCGTACCCTCGGTGCGTCGCGTTGGCGGGTGCTATGGCACATCACGCTGCCGCTGCTCTCCCCGGCGGTGCTGGCGGCCGCTCTGCTGGTTTTCTTGTTCGATTTCACTTCCTTTGGGGTAGTGCTGGTGTTGGGCGGGCCGCAATACGCCACCCTGGAAGTGGAAATCTACTACCAGACCACCGGTTTGTTCAATTTACCGTTGGCGGCTTCGCTCTCGGTGTTGCAACTGGTCTGCACTTTGGGGTTGACGGTTGGGTACGCCCGCCTGGCGCGTCGCGTCACCCGTCCGCTGGAAGGGCAGCGCGTGCACCACAAATTGCCGCGTATGCGCACCTGGCGCACCCGCTTGTGGGGCGCGGCCTTGCTGACGATTCTCTCGGCCTGGCTGTTCTTGCCGCTGGGCGCGCTGGCGGCGCGCTCTGTGGTGCGCCTGGAACGTGATCGGGCGCAGTTTGGCACGGTACAGCGCGGCTTGACGTTGGATTTTTACCGCATGTTGAACGAAAATCCGCGCCGCTCGCTGTTCTACGCGCCGCCAGCCACGGCGGTATTGGTTTCGCTGGGGTACGCTTCTGCCACGGTGCTGCTCTCGCTGGCGCTCGGCTTACCGGCCGCCTGGGCATTGGCGCGTCGGGAAAACACGTTTGCCCGTTGGGTAGACCCGCTGCTGATGCTCCCGCTGGGCACCTCCGCCGTGACCCTGGGGTTGGGCTTTGTGGTGGCGCTCAACCGTCCGCCCTTGGATTTGCGCGCTTCGCCGCTGCTCATCCCGCTGGCGCATACGCTGGTGGCCTTTCCCTTTGTGGTGCGCAGCCTGACCCCGGCCTTGCACAGCATTCGCCCGCGCCTGCGCTATGCCGCCGCTTTGTTGGGAGCCTCTCCTCGCCAGGTGGTGCGTTACATAGATTTCCCGCTGGTGGGGCGCGCCGTGTTGGTGGCGGCTACTTTTGCCTTTACCATCTCGCTGGGCGAATTTGGCGCCACTGCCCTGCTGGCGCGTCCGGAATATCCCACCCTGCCGGTGGCGATTTACCGCTTTCTCTCGCGCCCCGGCGGGTCGAACTATGGGCAGGCGTTGGCCTTGAGCACGATTTTGATGCTGCTGACCGCGGCCGGCATGTTGCTCATCGAGCGCTTGCGCATAGCCGAAGTCTCCGAATTTTGAGCGCCATGTCTCTGCTGATTACCGACCTCCACAAAACCTTCGATACCACCTCTGCCTTGCGCGGCGTGACCTTCGAACTGCCCGAAGGCCAAATTGGCGCGCTGCTCGGCCCCAGCGGTGGCGGCAAATCTACCCTGTTGGAAATCATCGCCGGCTTGCAATCTCCCGACCGCGGCGATGTGCGCTGGCAAGGGCGCTCCCTGCTCACCATTCCCCCGCACCGCCGCGGCGTGGGCATGGTCTTTCAGGATTACGCCCTCTTCCCGCACATGAACGTTTTCGACAACGTGGCCTTTGGGCTGCGTATGGCGCACCTGCCGCCGGACGAAATCCGGCAGCGGGTTTCGGAGGTGCTCGATTTGGTCGGGCTGGGCAATTTCAAGCGCCGCAATGTGACCACCCTCTCCGGGGGGGAGCAGCAACGCGTCGCCCTGGCGCGTGCTTTGGCGCCGCGTCCGGCCTTGTTGCTGCTGGATGAGCCGCTCGGCGCACTCGACCGGGCCTTGCGGGAGCGTCTGCTGGTGGATTTGCGCCACATTTTGCGCGCCCTGCGCCAGACCGCCCTGTACGTCACCCATGACCAGGAGGAAGCTTTCACCCTGGCCGACCGCGTCATCCTGTTGCGAGAAGGGCAGGTGGCCCAGCAGGGCAGTCCGCACGAGATTTACCATGCTCCGGCGGATGCCTTTGTGGCGCGCTTTTTGGGGATGGAGAACATCTTCGAGGGGCAGGTGATCCCTCAGGGGGAGGCCTGGGGGATACGGACGCCCTTTGGGGTGTTCCCGATCCCTGGGGTTGGCGCGCCACCCGCGGGTCGGGTGCGTTTCCTGCTGCGTCCCGATGGGTTCACCCTGACCCCCGGGTCGCCCGGTTCCCTGGAAGGCGTCCTGCGCGAAGTCTCTTTCCGCGGCATGCGTCAACGCGTGGTGGTGCAGGTGGACGGGGAGCACATCCAGGCCGATTTTGGCGCGCGTGTGGTGCTGCCTGCCGTGGGTGCGCGCATCACCCTGTGGTTTTGGCCGCAGGAGGCCTTGCAAGTGTTGGTGGGGTAGGCGATGTGGGTTTCCAAGCGGGATGTGAACGGGCGTGAGGTGTGGGGCTATCCGGCGCGGTTGTTGGTGCGTGGGGCGCATTGCGTGCGGCTGGAGGCCTTTTTCGCCCGGCCGGATACTTGGCTGCACGGCATGCTCCTTGGGCGTGGCGATCGTTTTGTGGAGACGTTTTACAGCGACCGTTGGTACAACATCTTCGAAATTCACGCCCGCCAGGATGACGCGCTGCGCGGCTAGTATTGCAACGTGGGCTACCCGGCCGTGCTGGGTGCGGAGGTGATTTCGTACCGCGACTTGGCGCTGGATTTGCTGGTTTTCCCCGACGGGCGGCAGGTGGTGTTGGATGAAGACGAATTCGCCGCCCTGCCGCTGGATGCCCGAACGCGTACGCAAGCCCGCCGGGCGCTGGCGACCTTGCAACGGCACTTTGCAGAAGGGGAAAATCTCGACTGGATGACCTGCGCGCCCTAAACGTGTGATTGGGCGTTGCCTACCGCCTCAATTAGGGTAGCTGAAGGCATTGCCTTCAGCGGAGATGGCTTCCCCCCCGCCGGAGAGTCGGGGAGGGGCGGGTGGGGTGAGTTTCTTCTCTGGCATTTTGAGCCTCAGCAATTCCAAATCTGGAGCAAGAAAAGCCAGAAAACAAAAGATCGGCCACAGATTTACACGGATTCGCACAGATTTTTTAAACCAATCGGTGAAATTACGTTTTCGCGCCAAAATCGGCATGTATCCAGAAGACCTTTGCGTCTTGGCGACTAAGTCCCCAGAATGGGGATTGCGTTAAATTTCAACGCTAAGACGCAGAGCCGCAAAGGAAATTACGTTTTCTGTAATCGTCAGAGGTAGGATAAACAGAGTGGGCTGTCCTTGCGAGGGCGATAGCCCGAGGCAATCCCCTGGTTTCAAGTGAAAGATTGCTTCGCTCCGCAAGTTCGCTCGCAATAACAGGTGTTCACGGTTTCTTTGACGATTACAAGAATCAGAAAAATTCGTGTCAATTCGCGAAATTCGTGGCCGGTTTTTGCATCTGCTCTCAATGGGGAGACTATCATGGGTCGCAATCGCAACAATCGCCGCAAAACGCCATATACGGGAACGAATCATGTTCTAAAAAAGTAAAGAACTTGCCCGTTTGAAGTATACCTGCCTGGCAGAAAACTGCGCCATAATCTTCACATTGAGCGCCTTTTGCAGGAGCAAATGACATTACTGTGGGAGAAATGGGATGAATTCTGTAGCGGTACGTATATCAGTTCCTAAGATTTTGAGGGTACAGATAACTGAAGACACGCTAAGCGCGGATTTGGAAGATGGGCGTACGATTTCGGTACCTTTGAGTTGGTATCCACGGTTGGGGTATGCAACAGAAGAAGGGCGGTAGAACTTTCGTATCAGTGGGGCGGGCTATGGCATCCACTGACCGGAATTGGATGAAGATATTGGGGTAGAAGGATTATTGACGAGGAGGCGTTCAATGGAGAGCCAGGAATCTCTGAGGCGTTGGTTGGCGGCGCGTGGATTGGGGAGTCTGGACAGGTTGGAGTAGGCCTAACCCCGGCTGCAGGCGACCGCACTGTCGCGCGGGCAAAAAGTTAGCGGTTTGCAAAGGGGGGTGCTGAGAAGCGCCGTGTGGCGGCTGAACTTTATCATTGGGCTGTCCAAAGGGTTTACGATCTGCTCGTTTTGTCTTTGGTCGCACTTTTCGAACGTCTTTCGCCACAATTGGCGGGCAGGGGGTTTCGCCTGCTCGGTTGCCTTGCCCGCGTTCAGGGCTTGGGCGGTCTCGGTTTTCGGCAAAAAGGTCTTAACTGAAAAGCTCCGTTTTCGTTTCGGCTGGTTTTGCTCACAATCAGGGTTGCAAAGTGGTGCACTTTTTCGCCACGCGGGTTGCGTGGGCAGGCGGTTGTCCTTTTCAGGGTCGCTTTGCCTGCAAGGTCGCGCTTTTTGGCAAAAAGGGTTTTCAAAATCAAGTTGCCTTGCTCGCAAGCAGATGCCATTCGGGGGTGTTCTTCCACACTTCGAGAGATAGCCCAATAACACGTTAATCTGCCCCGCCTTCGGCTGTGGGGATGCGGCGCGATTTTTGCTCTTTTGGTTTCTGGTAAAATTGGGGTGTGTTTGTCAAGTCGGCGAGCACCGAACGCAAACCGTTAGGTGGCAACATGCTTGGTCAGGATAATTGTTGGTAAAATTCACATTAGTAAAACAGCGTGAATTGCTAACTAACAACCTTGTGAGGAGTGAAAGCCATGCCAAATATAGAAGAGGAATACCTGGATGTTCTGCAAAATATTGAGTTTGCGATTGTGCTGGTCTACCGACAGCAGCGGGAATTGACCGATTATGATGTCGACAAAGTTCTCAATGCGCTGATCAAACATTATCAGGCCGAGCAACAGCAGCGCACATTTGAAAGACCAAGATTGTCATTGTTAGCAGAGCAAGTGTATGAAAATGTCCAGAGGATGTGTGAATGGCGGCTAGGACGGGCGCGCATAGTAACGGAATCTAATGATGTTGAGCTCGGAACACCAGAACCGCTTACGGTCGATGAAATCATTGGCTGCCTGAAGCGGATCCATAAATCGGTGGGCAAATGGAACAAGCGTGGCGGCAGGCGAGGCTATTTGCAGTATGTTGATCAGTTCATACCCTAAGCAGAAGGGAAAATGCCGCCTAACCCAACATATATCTGACCCGCCTATGGGTAGCGGGTAGGGTCGCAATTTAGGCTAATGTGGTTCTGGTTCAGAATGGTTGCAAATCAAACCGGCGGACAGATTACGCAAACCGTTGGTGCAATAAAAGAATAGAAGAAAATGGCAAAGGTTAAAAAGAATCTCAAACGAGCTAGAAAAAAGGCCAAAACAGAAAGGCAAAAAAATATATGTGGGTCTTCATGAATGGAAAGCAAGTAAGAGTCAAACGTCCCGAAACAATTGATGGCATGAATAAAGATGAGTTTATCAGAAGGATTGCAGATCCAATATGGCTACACCAGAATGAAATGTGGGAGTATATGGATCAAGAAGATGAAGAGATTTAGTTGTTCAAGTGCACCGTTCTGTTCAAGGGTTGCGCCAACATCAGCGCTAACAAGGTGCTACACCGGCCTGCTCGGAGTTTTAAGGTTTGGTCTGTAGTGACGCAGGCGAAGCGCAAGTCCTTAGGAAACATTCCATGAACGCTTTCAACCTTTTACACTTTAACGTTGGCTTTGTGGCCGCTGAAATGGTCGGCTACGTACGCCATATCCCTATCGACATCGAGACAATTACGTGGCCTGATCTGACCTTGCACAATGTGCACGGGCAGGTTACTTTCGACCGTGTCTCTAAAGGCGTTACCGTCCGTGTGCAGTTGCAGGCTGAAACGATTGTAGAGTGCATGCGCTGCCTGGAACCTTTTTCCCAATCGCTGGAGGTTGACTTTACCGAGTTGTTTGCTTTCCAGGGCAAGATGCCTGGGGCTGAATTTTCCTTTCCTGAGAGTGGGCAGATTGACCTGTCCCCTCTGACACGCGAATACATGATTCTATCAATCCCCATTCAGACCATTTGCCGCCCGGATTGCAAGGGGCTGTGTCCGGTATGTGGCAACAATCTCAATTACGAGACCTGCCACCACGAAGACGAAGTTATTGACCCGCGTTTGGAGGGGCTCAAGCGGCTATTGGACGGTGGTGGATAGGTACAATTGCCCACCTTTTACCGTAAAGCCTGCGGAGGTCGCAGCAGAAAAAACTGCTTGTGCCCTTCGGCGTAAAAATCGGCCGATGTATTTGTTTACCGCCGAAAACGCAGAGAGCGCTGAGATGACAGAACGGGGAAATCTTGACCAGATCACGGAGAGCATTATCGGTGCCGCTATTGAAGTGCACCGC
>DYKW01000005.1 GCA_020722405.1 Anaerolinea thermophila | reverse complement strand
TATTGAGAAGTCGCCATGAAAAATAATTTTCACCACCAGACATGAAAATCTATTTCCAGATCAGATACCACAAAAGGGTGTTTTGATTGTACCAAAGCCTTCATTTGGCGTATAGCATCAGGCCAAGACATGGAAGCGTTTTCCGCTAACGGCCATAACGCCCAATTGTCTGCGCTTGTGCCAGGATATGCCCCTGCATGGCAGATTCCACTTGTGCTTTGTCGGCACCCTCGGGCAACCCCAGAGAGGGGATATCCAAAGCGTACAGTTTGAAAAAATAACGGTGGGCTTTTCCAGGCGGCGGACACGGCCCACCATAAGTGTTTTGCCGAAAGTCAGTGACACCTTGTGACCCGCCGGGAAGTGGGCCACCTTCTGGTAGGGTGCGGGTATCCCCCGGCAGGTCGTACACAACCCAGTGTACCCAGGTCCCTCTGGGGGCGTCAGGGTCATCGGCAACCAACACAAAGGAGGCAGCCCCCTGCGGGACAGCCTCCCACCCTAAAGGGGGAGAGATATTCTCCCCATCACAAGTATATTTCACGGGAATGGTATCCCCATCGGCAAAAGCCGTACTCCAGATGCGCATTTCGACCTCCATCACCGGTTGTGATGCACTCTGGCAGGCACTAACGGCCAGCCCAAACATGACCAGTATCAGGCCAAACCTACCTAGAAACGTTTCGGGTAGTCTCATATCACACGTCAACAAGCACCACCCGTGCCGGCGCCCCATCAGCATTTAGCAATTTGAGCGGCAGGCAGTACATGGTGTAACGCCCTTCTGAGACCACCGACAGGTTAAGGCCTTCGATAATCACGACGCCGGCGCGCAGCAGGATTTCATGAGTAGCCCGCGTGGCATCGTAAGGCGCCACCGAAAGATAATCTACCCCGACTACCTTAACACCCCGGTTGACCAGATACTCCGCGCCATCAGCGCTCAAAGCCACATAGTTTTCAAAAAACTCCTTAGAACGACCATGTACCCACAGATTGGAGTTTCGGGTTTTGAAGAGTAACCGCCGGGTGCGGGATGGAATTTCGGCATTGCGCAAAACATCAGCCGTAATAAGTGGAACATCTGGCAGGTGCAGCACAAATACTCGCCCCATCAACTTTTTAATGTCCAAATCGTGCACTGCAATGCCATCAGGCAAATAGTGATAGGGAGCATCTACATGGGTGCCGGTATGGGCACTCATCTTCAGATAGGTCACATTGGCTTCTGCACCATCTTCGATGCGAGATACGCGTTCTAACATTACCGCGGGATCCCCTGGCCAAACAGGGAGATCTGCGGAAATGACAAGCGAGAGGTCATAGACGTACATTTTCGCTCCTTTCGAGATTTTTGGTCAGGCTGGTACTATGTTAAGTATAGCGAAAAGTAAGAAAAAATGCAATTACCAACGCCAAAATAAAATCATTTTGCTTTTGGACGTTCGGCAATTTCGCCTCTCCTGCGTCCCAACGTATGCCACAAGAAGCGTCCCCAGCGCATTTCACGCAAATAAGTAAGGTGGGGGGCTGAAAAACGCTGTGGCAAAAGTTGAAATTGTCGAGGCAGGACATCCAGCGCGCAAGTGCGGTTGGCAGCAAAGTAATCCACCCAATAGGCTGAAACCGGCAGGCGCGGGAAAAGATTCTCCAGGAAAACGGTCAGGCCGCGCAAGAAGGGCAACGGCACGTTCACAAAGGGACGACGTTTTCCTAAAACATCCATCACAATCGCCGCGGCTTGCCGAACACTAACGTATTCTCCCCCACCAATATCATACGTCTGGCTGCCTTGTAATTCAGACTGAAGGAGCCACAGAATCAATGTAGCCAGGTCTTCCACCGCCAGGGGTTGTAGAAGGACGCTGCCTTGTCCTGGCAAGAAAAAGGCAAAGGGGGAAGCCGTTAGCAACCACCCCAAACCGGTGGTGAAGGCATCTCCCGGGCCAAACAAAATGCTAGAGCGTAGGATGGTATAAGGCACACCACTGCTCCGGATATACTCTTCGGCAATGCCTTTGGCCTTGAGAACGGGGAATCCAGAAGCCCGATCTGCCCCCAAGTGACTGAGGTACACGATACGACGCACACCGGCCTGTGCCGCGGCTTCTGACACCATTCGCGTACCGCGGACATCTACACGCTCCAGTTCCGCATACGCACCATACCACTCTGCACCGGCCAGATGGCAAACGGTATCTACCCCTGTCATGGCCGCCAACAAACCACGGGCATCATCCAACGCCGAGAGTGCCACATGCACCGGTACCCCTTTAGGCAAATCGGGAGACTTTGCAGATGGACGAAGTAGAATACGCACGGGATAGCCGGCAGTGCTCAATTGGCGGACGAGTGCGCGTCCCACAAAGCCGGTACCGCCTGTAACTAAAATCATGCCTTTGCAGAATGATGACCTTGTTCAGCCGCAGAATCATCACGCAGCAATTGGACCGCGTGCGACAACACTGGCCGGATGACGTCCAGATTCTCAACCGCGGCGCGCGGCCCACCGGGTAGGTTAACAATCAGGGTGCGCTTGCGAATCCCCGCTTCGGCTCGTGAAAGCATGGCGTGTGGTGTAATTTTTAGGCTGGCAGTGCGCATTGCTTCAGCCAAACCCGGGGTGTGGCGCTCTATGACGGCCAGGGTGGCTTCTGGAGTGACATCCCGCGGAGTAAAACCCGTCCCTCCTATCGTCAAAATAACATCAAAATGACCTTCATCAGCCCAAGCAGCCAATGTATCCCGCAGGAGATGGTAATCATCGGGCAAGATGGCGGTGTGCATCACCTGTCCCAGGTCTTTCACGGCTTGTTGCAATGCAGGGGCAGACAGGTCGGCGCGCTCTCCACGCGCCGACCTATCGGAAACCGTCAAAATAGCAAAGCGGATATCTTCAGGAGAGGTCTTTCCCATAAACGTATAGTTCCAAACGCTGCCAGCCACGCTTTTCATAGAATTGGATGGCTGTTTCGTTGTCCTTCGTAACCAGCAAATAGTAGCGAATACAGCCTTTGGCACGCAACCGCTCTTCCAATGCACACATCAAGGCATCCCCAAGGCCTTGGCCGCGCCAGGTTGCATCTACCGCCAGGTGGTACATCAAGCCTCGCCGGCCATCAAAGCCTCCCAACACTGCCCCAATAATTTTGCCGTCGGCCTCGGCCACCAGGAACAAGTCAGGGTCACGTTGCAATTTGAGCGCGATTTGGTCAGGATCATCCGAACGGCGCAGGTGAATGCCAGGCCCGGCATTCCCCCACAACGCGTACACCGCTTCATAATCTTCGGGAAAGCGAAAGGTACGAATTTGCCAACTAGTCATCCTGCTTGCCCAACAAACGTGCCCAAGGGCCGTGTAACCCGTCATCGGTCACACCAAAGAAAAAGCGGTATCCTTGCGGCGTGCGTTGAATCAAATCGTAACGCTCCTGGTTGGCTTGCCGGTAGCGTCGCAACAAGCCGAAATCGCCCTGCCATTGCACTACGGCCACTTCCAGGTTCTTGTTGGCCTTATCATATTCTTTGATGGCATAATGCCATAAACGCCGAGCCGAACGTTCGGTGACGTTGTTGACCTTGTTCCCATTGCGCAAATCGCGCAAGGTGTAGTAACGCGTCCCTTTCCGTTGTTCCATAGAAATCACTTCTACACCGGTACGGGGAACATTATCATCCTGCGTGGATTTTTCTGCCTCAACAACGGGATATGACTGATCGGCGACTGGTTTTATCTTATGCCCGCGGCCACGCAACACCAGCGAGACAATCTCATCTCTCACGGCCAAACTGGTGTCGTTTTCAGAACGCACGTAGATCTTATTTTCGTCTACCGCATAAGGAGGGTCTTCTCCACGCGGCACTAATACCCGAATAATCGATTTGCCCTGACTGGTATGCGCATCTAACGTACAATTCAGCGGTGAGCTGATGCGATGGGTAATTTCTTTTTCTAGTTGGGTAATAGATTGTTCCGGATTCAATATACCAGGGGAATTCTTACGAGAGCCGCTGCTCACCCCAACATAAATTGTTCCACCGTTGGTATTTGCAAAAGCGCAAACATCCGCAATAATGGCGTATAGTTTGCCCCCGCGCACCGTCATGCTCTCGTGGAAACTCTGGACGATATTGGGGCCATCTTTTAACGCAGCCTGAATGAAGTCAAACCCATCTTGCCCGTTCTTGCTGGGGCGATAGGGACGCGTGCGCGCAAAATCGTTACTCAGGAATAACGCTTTGAGTTCCTGGAAGGAACATTCCGACAGCAAAACTTCCGTGGCGCGATCACCTACCCCCAGGTTTTTACTACGTTTTCCCTCGCCAATCAGACGGTGGGCATCTGACCCCTGAATACAGTGCATCCGCCGAGGATATTCGGGTTTTGTACCACTAAAGAAGGCTTTTGTTGTGTGCGGCCCACTCCGATCCAGATCGGTTACTTCGAGGGCATGCAATGAGGGATCCTGAGTATAAGCAATTTTCGTCTGTCCTCCAAAAGGAAAACCTCGCATCGCCACACCATTACTCGAATTGGCATGTGCCGCAATCACTAGGCCACCGGCCTCCTCAATTGCCCGATAAGCGGTCAAAACATCAGATGTAGCACCCACGGTCGCCGAACCTTCATCTAACTTTTCAGCAGGAATGTTGAGGTTCAGCAGGATGTGCTCAATCTCACGTACAGGTTTTTGAGGCGAGAAAATTCCCAATATATGGAAGCCAAAAGTGGCTGTAAATTCAAAGCCCGGCAAAACTAAGATTTTCTTTGTCAGACGCCGGTACTCATCCAAACGAGCCTTCTCCTCCGGCAGAAGCCGATCAAGTTGTTCCAACATTTCAAGTTGTTGAACTTCTTGTTGCATTTGCCGGTAACCAGCCACGGTATTGTGGTCAGTAAAAGCGATGATATCTAACCCCTGTGCTTCAGCCTGATGCAGGATGTCAAAATAGGTCGCTTTTTCATCCTGGTAATCACTTGAAGCGGGGGTGTGAAGATGTAAATCCATGCTATACCATTGCATAGCGTTGTTTTTTTTCTTTCTGTTCACAGTAGCACCTTAAGCATTTTCAAACCACACACTGCCGAGAAGCAGATAGGGAGATTCGTCTCCCCAATTGCGTGGTGAAAAGCATTTGTTAAAAGCCTTGCAATGCAAGGGGAATCAATAAAAAATCACTCTTTGGGAAATCTGTAGATTTCTCTAATCTGACAATGTCATATTTTCGTATCGTCGTCACTACGAGGAGCGTTTTTGCAACGAGGCAATCTCCACACAAATCAGGAGACAACTTTCCCGATGCTCCATTCGGGACAGGCGCTTCGTTCGCAGTGAACAAACGCATAACGCTTTACAGAGCTAATGTTTAATATGACATTGTCAATCGGTGGAATTGCTGCTGCTTTGTCCAAGGTATGCATCCAGTGCCTAAATACTACAACAAAGGACGGATGCGCTCAAGGAGTGCGTCTGGCATGAATGGCTTGAGCAGAAAGCCATCTGCCCCGGCTTCTTTCGCCTCCTGCTCATAATTTATGCCTGATGTCATCAAAACACGCATGTCAGCCAATGCAGGGTCGGCACGCAAGGTTTTAACAATATCAAAGCCATCAGCACTCATACCTTTGAAGTTGACATCTAGCAAAATAGCATCCGGTTTATGGGTTCGAATCTGTGTCAGCATATCCCCATATGGATCAAATTGTTCTACTGTAAAACCCTCGATTTCCAGTAATATTTTCAGCAAGGAAATCATGGTCGCGTCATCTTCAACTAAAAATATTTTTGCCATGGCTTTAATCTTTCAAATTCGTGTAATGGTCAAAAGATTTTTACCGGCAGAGCCGCAAAGGACGTTGAGAAATTTCTAAGAATATAATCTGCGTTCTCGGCGTCTCAGCAGTGCTTCTGTGGAGCACTACAAAATCTTTCAAATAGTTAATATTCCATCAGGCAATAAAAAAGCGGTTTAATGCAGGCAAGTTTGCCAGGGAAAGATTCTTCAGGCAGGCCAAACAAGCACGAAATAATTTGTGTATAAAATTTGATTGTTTAAACGATCAAATTTTGTACACTTAAACAAACGGACTAACCGAGCGCCTTGCGAGCCGCTGCTAATACCACATCGTAATCTGGCTCATCGCCTAGCGCTGGCATGTAATCAGCATACACCACCTTTCCCTGACGGTCAACAACAAACACTGCCCGCCGAAGCAAACGCACTTCTTTCATCAGCACGCCGTATTTGACACCGAAATCAGCATCTTTATGGTTGGAAAGCACCGTTACTTGCTCGACACCGGCCGCACCGCACCAGCGTTGCTGAGCAAAGGGCAAATCCATACTGATAACCAGGATGGCAACGTCCTCCCCTAATGCAGCGGCTGCTTCGTTGAAGCGGTGGGTTTCCCGATCACATACGGCGGTATCCAGCGAAGGCACCGCGGCAATGATGCGGACTTTTCCCTGGGTGTCAGCCATTCCTCGAAAAGGTCGCCAATCCTGTCCGGTGACCGTAAAATCCGGTGCCGATTGGCCAACGACAATGTCCTCACCCAAGACGGTTACATCCTGACCGCCAAATGAAATGAGTCCGGCACGTTCTAAAATTGTCATAAAAGTATTCCTCCTTGTAGATCAACTTCGCATCCACGGAGCGAAGAAGTGAAAACGCCCAACAAAATGGCGTTGAGCGCCCTCGGCGGGATTCGAACCCACAACCATCGGATTAGAAGTCCGGTGCTCTGTCCATTGAGCTACGAGGGCAATTGTAAAGCAAGGCAGGCTCAATGTTCCTGATAAGGTCGCAAACCGCGATATACCCGCCCGCCACTCAAGGTACGTAAAATTATTTCTGGTGAACGATGTAAACGCTCTCCCATCTTTCTGGGGGATAACGGTTTATTCCCATTGGAAAGAAACAGTCGAAAGATTGTTTCTACCAACGATGAAGATTCGTTCAAAAAAGTATCTTGACGGGCATAGTGTACCATGAGCAGATATTGCAAGGCATCTGCCTGTGAGACCTGCGCAGTTTCAGGGTCAACAACATCGAAAGTCTCTTGTGTGCTTTGTTCCAGAACTTTTTGGTGTTCTGGTGAGAGGTAGTTTCTCAAGTAAACCCGCCAATTATGTTCGGATTTGCTCCACCAATCAAAATCAATATGATACGGAGTGTCGATGGTTGGTTTGACAAGGCTAAAACGTTTATCCGCCGCCATGTTATCTCCTTAATTTATCGGGCTGAATCATCAAAACGAAAATACAGGTCTCCAACGTGAACAAACCAAGGCCGTGATGCCAACAAGGCCAGCAATGGGCCAGGGGGACAACGGCGTACCAGGTTGACAGCAGCATACAGTTCAACCGCGTGCACATGGGCCTGGTGGGTGAGTTTGGAAAGTTCACGTGTCATTTCCACGACCACTCGTTCAAACGGCATCTGCCTATAACGGCCTGTCTTCCAGAGTTCTATCAGGGCGTCTATATCGGAAACAACAATAGCCATGCGTTCATCATACTCAGCACTGACACGTTGTGGCAACGTTGCAAAAACCACGCCACCATCCGAGCCAATCAAAACTGTGCGCACCCAATCCTTAGAATGACGCTGTACTCCAGCTTTGACAATCACCTCACCAGGCCGCTCACCACGCTGCACGCCCACGATGCTACCGGGGATTAGACCGTGTTTGTCGTACCAGTTCTTAAGGCCATAAATATAGCGATGTTCGCGTACCACCCAACCGGTAAATTTCTCTCCACTATCGCCATCTACAAGGGTAAAACGAATGCGTGGCGCTTCATAAGCAGTAGGGAAAATGGAAGCAACGCGCACACTAAGTGGCAGCGTACCCGCTTGCCAATGCGGGAAAATTAACGGCACCTGGGCACTTCCCATCACCCCTTCCGGTTGAACGTCTGTGGAATACTCGTCATCCAGGATTTGTTCCAAAGCCAACATTTCTGGCTCTAGTACATCTCGGTCATACTCCTGGGCAGTGTATTTCAAATACACTGGGGGCTTAAGTACATCTTCGGGCTCCAGACGTTTCAAATACCACAACACTTGACCGGCCGGGCCAACTTCGTCAAAGCGTTCATCTTCCTGTAAGGCTAAGGCAAGAGAAAAGACCAGCAATTTCGGGTTAACATTGGCAGTCAACTCAATTTGCGAGATGATTTCTTCCGTCGATAAGGGTCTACCACCGGCTACATCTAACACGGCCTCTGCCAGGTTAAGGTAACCAATGTTGATGTCTACCAATAATGCACGCGCAAACCACTTTCCGGCAATGCGCACAAAATCGGGATGCTCTGCTAATGCTTGCTGTAAAGTATCAACCAGGGATTCACCATAGGTTTCAAGCACAACATCGGGGTTAAAGGTTTCGTCATGCGTCACTTCGGGTGGGATATTGAGCGCATGTTCCGGATATGCTGCAACAAATTCGCGCTGTTCCCCATCAGGGAACTCAACCAAAATCACCGAAAAAGGGCCGATATCGGGGTTATTACCCGGACGTACAGCAGTGACTTTACCACGCTGCCATCCTAATGCAGGGAAAAGTAATTCATCCCCAACTTGATATGTCTCTTTTGGCATGTACATTTCGCCACCGGCATTGCGCTGGCCCTCCATACGCGCCAGTTCGCGCTGGATACGTCCCGTCACGACCACCTTCAATGTTTCCTGCGGTGTGAGCGGTGTCTCTAACTCCAGCAGGTGGTTGTAAAGATGTTCAATATCTTCGTCTTCTAGGCGAAAATTCTCCCAGTAACCTTCCCGAAGTGCAAACTTAACCTTAACCATAGTGCAATTCCTCTAAAAAATTTGATTCAATGGTGTGCGGCACTTTGCGTACTGCACGTGTAGCATTTACAGAAAAATCGGCCTATATTATACTCTACCTGCAGAAATTATTCCTCAAAAAACTTCACATTTAGGAGGTCGTTAATGGCGCATACTGCATGGCAGGTTCTCGTCCGCCTTAGCGGCGTTCAGGCAGAAATTTTACGTGGCCTGCTGGAAGCCAATGAGATTCCAGTGGTATTGAACCAGGAAGGGGCCGGGCGTGCCATTGGTCTGGGGGTTGGACCGCTGGCCGAGGTGGAAATCCTGGTACCTGAATCTTTGCTGGAGCAAGCCCAGGCACTTTGGCGGGCCTTTCAGGCCGGCGATTTATCCACCAGTGGTTAAGGGTAGGTATTCGTCAGCCACTGCCAGGGGTCAACCTGCACACCATTCACCCATACTTCAAGGTGCAAATGGGGACCGGTCACCCGTCCCGTCGCACCAACCTTACCAATCAACTGCCCTGCTGTGACCACCTCCCCCTCCTGAATATCGATCTCGCTTTGGTGCGCATAAACGCTGTACACGCCCCAACCGTGATCGATGATGCTCATATTCCCGCGGACAACCGTCTCACCGGCAAAAACAACGACGCCATCCGCAACAGCATAAATCGGATGTCCCACCTGCCCACAAAAATCCAGGCCGGTGTGGAAGTAAACGTAGCCGCTATTATTGTACGAACGGCGGTTACCATAGCGTGAGGGCCAACAATCCACATAAGCCGCGTCCACCGGCGGGACAAACTGCCCTTGCCAGTAGCGCTGGGGAGTCACCGGGGCGGTTGCATCATACAACTGTTGGTCTTCAGGGGCAGTAATCGCCGGGTCCATCAGTTCAGGGGCCACGATAATGGGCGGGTCGTAAGCGTATTCCCCATCCAAAACAGCAATACTCTGCTCAAAGCGGTAAGTCGTGCCGTCTGGCTCTTTGATTTCCAGGCGCACAGGGTACAGGCCGGGAGTTTGCAATGCCGGAATGCCCTGCAAAGCAACCAGACCAGAAGTAGAAGTATCGGCAAAAAAAGTCAGCGGGAAGCCCAACAAAGCGCCGTTTGCCTGTATACGCTCGTTAGCCTGAATATGCAACCGGAGGGTTTGCCCCTGGACAACCGAAGTATCACCATCCAGCGCGGCCACAGCAGGCAGCAGCGCCCCCGGCCCATCGGATTCCCCTGGCACAAGGAGGACATCTTGGGGAAGGAGAAGTACAGGGGATACCGCATCCCCTCGAAATGCCAGTTCCCAGGAGGAAATTCCCAAGGTACCCGCGACCTCCAAGGGGGAGTCGCCAGCCCTCAAGGTGACGCGTCGCCCTGTGAGGGGTTGCTGTTCCCTAACCGGTAAAATCACGTTGGCACCCGCATACAATTCCGCCGGGCTGGTCAGACGATTAAGACGGATGAAAGTCTCCAACGGCAAGGCATATTTGCGGCTCAAACTGCGTATGGTTTCTCCCCATGGCATTTCGATGGTCTGTAAATACCCTTGCACCCCAAATAAACCCGGAATCACCAGTTCCTGGCCAACATCTAACCGGCTGGCATCATCCAGACCATTAGCGGTCACCAGATCATCTACACTGATGCTAAAACGCTGCGCAATACTCCAGGCTGTATCGCCGGGCTGTACAACGTACACCGGCATGTCTGGAGGGGTTTGCTGAGCATACGCCCAAGTGTTAACCGATAAAAGGCTGAACAGCAATACGCTGCCCAGCCAGAGCGCTTTTTTAAATAAAGAAAAGCGTATATTATGCTTCAAGCAAAGTCTCAAAATCGAGTAAATCTCCCGTATGAAAATGGGAAAAATGTTGTGTTCCTATTTCCAAAACGTACTGCGCAGGTCGCCGAGGGAAGTAGATGGGCGGCCAACGACGCGCCAGTTGTACGTCCACCACACGATGCCGGGCGTCAATCCATGCAACTGTCAAATCAAAGGCCATTCCAAACATGTGGATGGCGGCATTCAGACGGCTTTCGGAAGACTGCACCAGCAACAAGCCTTCATCTTCTGCTAGAGAACGGCGAAACATCAACCCACGGAGTTGGCATAAGAAAAAGTCACAATATCGCACGTGCAGCACCGGAGCACCAGCACGGCTGCGGTTACGGATAAGCAATGCCGTCATCAGGCCGATGCGCGTTTGGCTAATACACGTTCTACGCTGGTGATTAATTCCGGTGGGCTGAAGGGCTTGGAAATATAATCATCCACTTTGGCAATATGCAACCCCAGCACGCGATCGATCGTTTGTGCTTTGGCAGTAATGACAATGACGGGAATGTGCCGTAACGCCTCGTCACTTTTCATTTGCTGAAAAACTTCCCAGCCATCCATTTCCGGCATCATCAGATCCAATAGAACCAGGTCAGGTTGCTCTCGGCGCATAATATTCAGGCCTTCCCAGCCTCCTGCTGCACCAATAACATCAAACCCGCGACGCCCTAAAATCAGGCGCACCAGTTCAATCATTTCGGCATCATCTTCGATGTATACCAAACGTTTTGAATTCTCCATAAAAAGCACCCAGCCTCACAATAAGAAAATAAAAGTTACGAAATTACCAGGCATTAATATAGTTTAAGTTTACCACACCTGATTTGAAAAATATGACAAATTCTCATCAAATCCGCAATTCGAACCGCCAAACAAGGACACCGCCATCAATATATCTTGCACACAAACCTTGTATTTCAGTAAAGGGAAAACTCATCAATCTGTATCATCTACTACATCCGTGGATGAATTCCCAAAACCAGGAAATCAGTTACAATATTCCATGGTCTCAAGCCAGACAACTCTGCTCAATTTTCTGATTCTCCCCTTGCAAGCCCTTCATCATCATACTATAATGAGTGCATCTATCCATATACCACACGAGGTAAAAATATCCTATGATTGACGTAAACGAACTTCGCAAAGGGATTGTCTTTGAACTAGATGGCGATTTGTACAAAGTGTTGGAATACAGTCACCACAAACCAGGACGCGGCAATGCAACAATCCGCGTCAAGGCTCGTGATTTGCGCAAAGGCACTACGCTGGAAAAAACCTTCACTTCCGGTTATCGCGTCCAAGATGTACGGCTGGATTATCATAACGTACAGTATCTGTACAATGATGGGCATCTGTACTATTTCATGGACAATGAGACCTACGAACAGCCAGCCGTATCAGCCGAGATTATCGCCGATGCAATCCCTTATTTGAAAGAAGGGATGGAAGTCAAACTCACCTTTTACGGCACTGAGCCATTGAACATTGAATTGCCGGTTACCGTTGACATATTAGTAACCGAGGCTGAGGCTGCCGTACGCGGCGACACGGCCACTGGCGTTACCAAACGCGTTAAAACCGAAACCGGTTTGGAAGTACAGGTGCCCGCTTTTGTCAACGCCGACGACGTCATTCGGGTAGACACCCGTACCGGCGAATACGTAACGCGCGTCTAAGAGTAGATTTTCTCCTGCGTTACTCGGGGCAGACGGTAACACAACGTCTGCCCTGCTTTTTTGTCAAATGTGCGGGGTGCGGCGGACGATGGACAATGGGGACAATGCCCCTTGCCTGCCGACGGCTGACTACCTGACGCCTGATGCCTGACGGCAAAATGCCAGATGCTGACTATGGACGATGGACGGTGGACGGTGGACGGTGGCTGACCAACTGCCCGTTGAAACCTGCCCACCCGACTACCTGACTACCTGACTACCTGACTATCCGACTACGCGACTACTATGCTATAATCGTTCTTCGCTTATCATAAACTGAAAATTTTCAATCACCAATAGAAAGACTTTCCCAATTTATGCTAAAACAATTTGTTCGTATCTTTGGGGGGAACCCCAACAAACGAGAAGTCGAGAAACTCGCCGTAATCGCTGCGCAGGTTAACGCGCTGGAGTCACCTCACGAAGCCCTCAGTGACGACGCCCTGCGCGCCCAAACCGACACCTTGCGACGCACGCTGGCTGCGCAATTGACCGACATCGAAGACCCGCAAGAATTCCAACAGGCACAACAAGAAGCACTTAATGAGATCTTACCCCAAGCCTTCGCCACTGTGCGGGAGGTCAGTAAACGCACCCTGGGCTTACGTCACTATGATGTGCAAATCATCGGCGGTATTGCCTTGCACCAAGGACGCATCGCAGAAATGCGCACTGGCGAAGGGAAAACCCTGTCCGCCACCCTACCCATCTATCTGAACGCGCTGGCACTCAACCCAGAATGGATGCCTCTGGCACAAGCAAAATGGGGCAACAACCCAGAAGTCTGGCAGTTTGTTCCGCTAGAAGGAATACCTGTCGGACGTGGCGTTCACCTGGTCACCGTCAATGACTACCTGGCACGCCGTGACGCCCGTTGGATGGCGCCCATCTACACAATGCTAGGGCTTTCTATCGGGGTGCTGCAAATGGCCGCCCGCACCGAGAACGGCAAGAAAGCCTTCTTGGTAGACCTGACGCGCGAATCTCCCCACGAAGACCAACATCAATTATACATGGTGCCGCGCGGTGAAGCCTACGCAGCCGATATTACCTACGGTACAAACAGTGAATTCGGCTTCGACTATCTGCGTGATAACATGGCTATGCGGCTGGAAGAACGCGTCCAACGCGGCCACTACTACGCCATTATCGACGAAGTAGACAATGTCCTGATTGACGAAGCCCGTACCCCCCTAATCATTTCCGGCCCATCGCACGATGATACCGAAAACTATCAGCGTATGGCGCAAATCGTCGCCCAATTGCGACCCGAAGACTACGAAGTGAATGAAAAAGACCGCAACGTCACCCTTACCGAGGCTGGAGAGGCCCACGTCGAAGAACTCCTGGGACAACCGCTTAGCAACCCCGAACGACCTGAAGACCTGACGCCCGAGCAAGAGCGACTCACCGGCCACCTGGAACAAGCCCTGCGGGCGCAATTCCTTTTCAAAAGAAACAAAGATTACCTTGTCCAGGGTGGCAAAGCCATCATCATTGATGAGTTTACCGGACGTCTGATGCCCGGCCGCCGCTGGTCGGATGGCCTGCACCAGGCTGTAGAAGCCAAGGAAAATCTGCGCATTCAATCTGAAAATGTCACCTACGCTACCATCACCATCCAGAATTTCTTCCGCATGTACAAAAAACTGGCCGGTATGACCGGTACAGCGGAGACCGAAGCAGAAGAATTCGACAAAATTTACAACCTGGATGTTGTTGTGGTGCCCACAAACCTGGAATACCGCGCCAACCGCCCGGATTCCGACCTTAAAACAGTGCAAAACGTTGACGAAGAAGGCTACAAATACACCTGCTACGTCCATCCTGACGACTCCGAAAAGCGGCCCCTCTTCTGGAAGCGCAAGGACTACCCCGATGTGGTCTACCGCACCGAGGAAGCCAAATTGCGCGCCATCATGCAGGAGGTGATGCGCTATCACGTACAGGGGCGCCCCATCCTACTCGGCACCACGTCTGTAGAACTTTCAGAACGCATCTCGCAGCGCTTCCGAGCAGAACCGCTCCATAAGTTAGCCCAGATAATCTTACTGCGCGATGCCTGGCTGCGCCAAAACGGACAAGAGGAAGACGGCCATCAAATCCCGGAACTTCAGTTTTTACACACCCCATTGGAACAACTTCAACAAGGGGAAATGCGAAAACTAGCCCACCAGGCTGGTATCTCACTCAATCCCACCCATAAAGACAACCTGCCACGTCTCCTGACCCTCCTGAAATTAACCGAAGCAGATAGTGAGCGTCTGGAAAACACCCTCAACAGCGGCATTTCTCATCAGGTCCTCAACGCCCGCAAGCACACCGAGGAAAGCCAAATCATCGCCGGAGCGGGTGCCTTTGGGGCCGTCACCATTGCGACCAACATGGCCGGGCGTGGTGTAGACATCAAACTCGGCGGTGAACTGGCCGAAGAAATTATCGCCATCGTCAATCGTGTTCTCAAACGCGCTGAAGTTCCCGATGCCTACAACATGACCTTGGATGAACGCTACCAGGCTCTGAAAAACTTACCCCCAGAAGCCTACGGCATTTACGAAAGTGAAGTGCGCTTCTTCTTGCAGCACATGGAAGAAATGCAACGCGTACGCGACTTGGGCGGGCTGCACGTTATTGGCTCCGAGCGGCATGAATCCCGCCGCATCGACAATCAGTTACGCGGCCGCTCTGGTCGTCAGGGCGACCCCGGCTCCAGCCGTTTTTACCTTTCCATGGAAGATGAACTCATGCGCCTGTTTGGCGGCGAACAGGCCGACCGTCTGATGCAGCGCCTCAAGGTGGATGACTCCATGCCCTTGGAAATCGGGCTGGTTAGCCGTCTCGTCGAACAAGCCCAAACCCGTGTGGAGGGAGCCAACTTCGACACCCGCAAACACCTCATCGAATACGACGACGTGCTCAACCAGCAGCGCGAGATCATCTACAAACAACGCGACCGCATCTTCGTCAAAGACGATTTGAGCGAAGACGTACGCGAGATGCTGCAAATTGAAATCGAAGAACGCGTGCCCATCGCCTTGGAAGATGAAGACGGTCCCTGGAAACTCCTGGGATGGATGGAGGCGATCCAACCGACCCTCGCAGTGGGTGAGGAGATCCTGTATCCTTCCTACACCCTGAAGATGACTGCCCAGTCCCTGCCTCCGGAAATCCGCCAGGACTCCAAAAGTACCCTCCACACCTTGAAAGACCTGTTACAACAGGCGATCGAAGCCGAGAGAACACACCTCTTCCACAGCCTGAATCAAATCGTCGAGACCACGCTACAACATGTCCAAGCCCGAGAAGACGAATATCTGGACATGCTGGATACCTACTTCTCTGGCCTAAACGACGCTGCAGAGGAAGGCCTGCCCTCATTGGATGAGATTCTCGATGAGGTAGACGAACTGATCCATCTGAAGATCAAGGCAGAGCGAGCATTGCATGAGGCCTTACGTGAGGGACTCGACAGTTTACACGAACTAATCATCGAAGGTGTAAAACAGGCATCGGTGCAACGTTTCGTCGCGCGGGTGTTGTCTGCCATCTACCGCCGGACAGGGGAGGTTCTACAAGCCCGCGTAATGCCCAATTCGCTTGATAACATAGATGGCTTCCTGGAAGACCTAACCGACCAAATCAACGTCGTTTTCGAGAACCGCATTCAGCAATTGGTCGGCACACTCGACCAACCCGGTTACGCCCTACGTTCCGCGCAAGCCACACTCAAGCGCATGACCTTCCCGTTGGACGACAAAAATTTGCACACACTGCTACATGCCCTGCAATACGGCACTCGCATTGACTTTGACCGCAAAACCCACCGCCGAGTAGAAAAGCGCACTGTACGCTTCACTTACACCTATCTGGTTGCCCAATTCCTGGAAAATATCGAACCCGAAGAAATCACCAGGCAAGTCATGGCCCACCTGGATGAGGGCATCCAGGCACTCCAGACCTACTGGGGAGAACGCGAATTCCAGCGATTGAGCAATAGCATACCGTCCTCTTGGGATAAGCGCGTGCAACACGGGTTGCAATCTGCCCTGGGTGAGAGGCGCTACCAGGAAATTGCGTCTTTGCCACTTGCATCTATTGGTGACGAACTGAAAACAGCAGTTATCCGTGAACTAGGGCGGCAGGTACTCACCAATATCTACCGGGAATTACTCCTGCAGGCAATTTCCGGCGAATGGATTGAGTACCTGACCCAAATGGAAGGGCTGCGCGTCTCCATCGGGTTGGAAGCCTACGCCCAACGCGATCCTTTGGTACAGTATAAGACCAAGGCCGCAGAAATGTTTGCCCAACTAATGGTCAACATCCGCCGCACGACAATCAGTCGCATATTCACCTTCCGCCCCAGAAAAGACAGCACACAAACCACCACAGAAAGCACGAACGCAGCGACAACGGAAGAATCATCAAAAAGCACCGGGCAACGCTCCAAGCGCAGCAAAAAACGCAAGCGATAACCGTGTTAGGTAGTTGGGTAGTCGTTTAGTCGGGTGGTCAGCCGTCAGCAGTCAGCCACCACCCAACTTTTCACTTCTCCCCTCTCACTTCACACTCCACACTCCACACTTTGCATTCATTTACCGTCTACCGTCCGCATTCTGCATTTTGCGGTCACCTGTCACCTATCGCCAGGGTTATCTTTCCAAATTGAAAAGAAACCTTGTTCATCTTTTGAGAAATTTCTGTTAAAATAGCCTTATGAATTTAGCAGGCAGCCGTTACAGCCCATCAATTTACACACAATACCCAAAGGTCGAATTACACCGTCATTTAGAGGGATCTATTCGGCTGAGTACTTTGCAAGAGATTGCAAATGCACATGGCATTACGCTGAACAAAGATGCTCCATTACGGAACCTGGTACAAATCGGAGAACACGAACCTTACACGGTAGATAATTTTCTGTCTAAGTTCTCGGTGTTGCGCCTGTTCTACCGGTCACCGGAAGTGATTACCCGCATTACCCATGAAGCCATCGAAGATGCGGTGCGCGATAATATCCGCTATCTGGAAATACGTTTCACACCGGTGGCACTCAGTCGTATGGAAGATTTCCCCCTGACGGATGTCATGGACTGGGTTATCGAGGCAACCAAAGAAGCCAGCCTGAAGCACAACCTGCCCACCCGGCTGATTGCCAGCGTTAACCGCCACGAAGGTCCGGCGTTGGCTGCTGAGGTCGTGCGCCTGTCTGCAGAGCGGATCAACAGGGGTATCGTAGGCGTGGATTTGGCAGGCAACGAGGCCGAATTTTCAGCAGAGCCTTTTGCCCCTCTCTTCCGAGAAGCCCATCAGGCCGGACTGCACATCACCGTGCATGCCGGCGAATGGGGACCAGCCGAAAATGTGCGCCAGGCCATTGAACAGTTGCACGCGGAACGCATTGGGCATGGCGTGCGCGTCCTCGAAGACAAGGACATCGTTCGCCTGGTACGTGAACGCCAGACCGTCTTCGAAGTGTGTCTTACCAGCAACTATCAATCTGGGGTAGTGCCCGCCCTCACCAATCACCCCCTGGTTCGTATGCAGGCCGCCGGGCTGCGAGTGACCATCAACACCGATGACCCCAGTATTTCACGCATCGAATTGAGCGATGAATACTACCTGGCACATGAGCGCCTGGGCATGTCGCTCAAAGGATTGCAACACACGGTGATTACAGCCGCACAAGGGGCGTTCCTGCCAGAAAGCGAACGCACCGCCCTGGTGGAGAAATTACAGGCCGAGTGGGAGAAATTTTTGTAGGGCAGTCGGGTAGTCAGGTAGTTGGATGGTCAGGTGTCAGCGGGCAACAGAAAGTGAACAGCGAACAGCACTTCGCACTTTGCACTCTACAATCACATTTATCTTTCGTTGCGCCCTTCCCAACGGGCAACCGCAATCTTAATCGCTTTGCGCACATCGTCATAGGGGACTTCATCAACGGTGGCAAATTTTTCCATTCCAACCAACACAACCATCCCCTGTCCGGGCAGTTCCATCAGACGAATGCCGCGCTTTTCAAGCGGGGTACCTTCCAATATTTCTTGTAAAATTTCATCTACCTGAGCCGCGATGCTGGTCGCCGATAGCAGCGTTGTCTTCTCTACCGGTTTGCGCTGCCGGAAGGCCTGTTGGAAAGGATTGAGGGGGTTGCGCGAAATTTCAGGGGTTTCGGGCTTTGGGAGCGGTTGCACAGGCGCCGGTTTCACAGAAGGTGATTCCGAAGCAACAACCGGCGGTTGCGAAGGGGTTACCGGAGAGGACGGCCGTTCAGGCGCCGTAGGGCCAGGTACAAACCTCAACCAACGGTACCACTCATCGGCCAGGCGGGTTACCGTCTCGCGCTCTTCAGGGGGCAAATCATCCATCGAAGCGACAACCGTCTCATCCAACTGTAACCACAAAGAACCGTTGCGTTTATGCCGCCACAAACGAAGGGCCGGAACCAGACCGCGGCGGGGTGGCTTTTCCTCTTCGCCACGCATCAGCAAACCGGCCATCAGGCCGACAATCAAGCCAATGGCGATGCTTCCGGCCACAATTATCCCCAAGGAAGTAGTATCCAAGGTGAATTCCATATCACAGCACCTGTAGGTATTTTTACGAATTTTCCGGCAACGACTCAAGCGACTGGCAATGTGGGCACAAATGGGTACCGCGCTGCCCTACCACAATGCGCTCCACCGGCGTACCGCAAGTATAACAAGGTTGACCGGCACGGGCATATACCTGAAAGGTATTTTGAAAACCGCCACCGCGATACACCCAGTCGATACTCGCGCCGTTTTGCCGAATACCTTCTCGCAATACAAAGCGGATGGATTGCCACAGCGCGTCAGCCTCCTGCCGAGAAATGGTATTGGCTATGCGCAAAGGATGCAGGCGTGCTCGATGCAAAGCCTCATCTGTGTAAATGTTGCCCAGTCCGGCCAGGAAAGTCTGGTCGAGCAGCAGGGGCTTCAGTTGACGGCGGCGCTTTTGTAAAGCCGCCCACAACGCCTCGGCAGTGAAAGCCGCTTCCAACGGCTCCGGACCAAGTTTGCCGAGAATGGGCGTGGGGTCTGACAGCAGCCACATACGCCCAAATTTACGCGCATCTTCGAAAACCAGGCTGTATCCGCTGGAGAGCGGGAATACCGCCCGCTGGTGGCGCTGTATCTGATAATTGGAGGGCACCAGGTACAGGTCGCCACTCATACGCAGGTGGATGAGCAACACATCGCGGCTCAAATACACGAGAAAGTACTTGCCTCGGCGCCCCAGAGCACGTATCTTTTGCCCACCTATCCGATGGGCAAGAACAACCGGCTTCGGTTCAATAGCGGTACGCGGCCACAAAATGTGCGCGCCGGTGATCGTTTGTCCTGGCAGTGGCGGCCCACCACGTTTGCCATTTTCCAGCGCCCGGCGAATGGTTTCGACTTCCGGCAATTCGGGCATTATTCGTCAAACATCTCGCCTACACTGCACCCCAGGTGAACGCGGCGAATCACTTCACCTAGCAAGGGTGCGACCGAAAGCACCGTCAATTTATCGCCCAAAACAGCGCGCTTTTCTTGCGAAATGGGCACCGAATCGGTAGTGATGATTTCACGAATGGGCAACTTTGCCAGGCGCTCAACCGCCGGATGCGATAGGACGGGATGTACAAAAGCGGTGTACACGTCGCGCGCCCCATGTGCCTTGAGCACATTGACAGCCTGGCTCATCGAGCCGGCAGTATCAACCTCGTCGTCCACCAGGACAACATCCCGCCCGTCTACATCGCCAATCATGGTCAGCGCTTTGGCAGTGGCATCGTTACCACGACGACGTTTTTCGATGAAAGCCATCGGCACATCCAGCGCGGCCGCAATGTTGCGCCCTTTTTTGGCAAACCCCAAGTCGGCGGTGACCACCACGGGGTTGCGCATTTGTTCCTTTTTCCCGTTGATGTAATCAGTCAGCATGTGGAAAGCGGTCAGCACATCCCCCGGAATGGAAAAGAAGCCTTGAATTTGCCCGGCATGCAGGTCCAGGGTGACATAGCGGTCAGCGCCGGCGATTTCTATCATATCGGCTACCAAACGCGCCGTAATGGGCACACGCGGCTGGTCTTTCTTGTCGGAGCGGCCATAACACAGGTACGGCACGACCGCCGTAATGCGGGCGGCGGAATCCAAACGCAGCGTTTGCAGCGTGATGAGCAGCTCCATCAAGTTGCGGTGCACCGGCGCAGAGGTGGTTTGAATGACATACACATCCTGGCCGCGCACGCTGCTGTGCAATTTAACCATCAAGTTATCGTTTGGGAAGTGATAGACATCCCGCCCGCCGAGCGGCAGATCCAGGTAGTTGGCGACTGCAGCGGCCAACTCCGGCGAGGCCGTTCCGGCAAACAATTTGATTTCACCGTACATCGAAGAGGCTTCGCGTGATTTACGTAAAGAAGTCATAGAGAAGGAATACGTAGAACAGCTAATGGGTTACAGGTGCCAACAATTTCGTGACCGCCTGGTGCGGAGACAGCCTGCGCTCAACCAACGCATCCAGTGTGTGTTGGTATTCACCCTCCGAGATGGATTCTCGCCAGCGGGCAACCAACATCGTTTGGATGAGGGTATTCAATTCGTTTTGCAAACGCACGCGTTCACGTTGTATCCAATCGCCAGAACTTTCCAGGTGCTCTCGATGACGGGCAATGTGCGCCGCCAGTTCGTCGATACCGACGTCCTCTATCGCCACCGTGCGCAAAACCGGCGGCAACCAGAAGGCTTCTTCCTGCGCGGGGGCGGCGCCCTGGACTTCCATGATTTGCCCATGATGCCGGAAAACGTGCGCCGCAGGGTGCGCTAACTGGAGCATGTTTTTCAGGGCGCGCTCGGTATTTTCTACGCCAGGACGATCGGCCTTGTTGACCACCAAAATATCGGCAATCTCCAGGATGCCGGCCTTGATGGCCTGAATATCATCGCCCAGGCCGGGGGCCTCCACCACCAGGGTGGTGTGTGCCAGCTTGGCAATATCGACTTCCGCTTGTCCCGCGCCAACGGTTTCTATCAGGATGATCTCATAGCCGGCAGCATCGAAAGCCTGCACCACCCCTGCTGTGGCAGCGGCAATGCCACCCAACGCCCCGCGCGAGGCCATCGAGCGGATGAATACGCCGCGGTCACCGGCTAAATCTTGCATGCGGATGCGGTCTCCCAACACCGCCCCTCCGGTGAAGGGGCTGGAGGGATCGACCGCCACAATCGCCACCTTGCGCGGGGTGCTGCCGTTAACCGATCGGCGGTAAAAACGTGCCAGTTGATTGACCAATGATGATTTGCCGGTGCCAGGTGCGCCCGTCACCCCAATCAAGTACGCCTTCCCCGTGTGCGGGAAAAGGGCATCCAATGCAACACGGCCTTCCGGCGTGCCGTTTTCGATGTGGGTCAGCAGGCGCGCTAACGCCAGGCGCTTGCCTGCCAAAACGTCTTGTGCTAGTTTCATGGTCTCAGACAGCGGGTTCGATTTCCAGCGCACGATAAATGTCGCGCACAATGTTTTCGGTCAGCGTGCCGGGGCCATACACGCCGGTGACACCCATCTCCAGCAGAGCGGGCACGTCTTCATCTGGGACAATGCCGCCCACGAAGACCTTGACATGCTCCATCCCATTTTCTTTGAGCAATGCCATCACGCGCGGCACCAGTGCCATGTGCGCGCCGGAGAGAATCGACAGGCCGATGACGTCCACATCCTCCTGTAGCGCTGCTTCGGCAATCATTTCAGGGGTTTGCCGCAAACCGGTGTAGATGACTTCCATGCCCGCGTCTCGCAGCGCTCGCGCCACGACCTTCGCCCCGCGGTCATGTCCATCCAGGCCGGGTTTGGCAACCAACACACGAATTTTCTTCTGCATTGGACAATCTCCTCCATGGAAACAAATGGGTGAATAGTGTACTGGAATTATACTCGAAGATGCGCAAACGTGTGGAGTGGACGGTGGACGGTAAATGAATGCAAAGTGTGAAGTAAGAAGTG